>DAOVMU010000153.1 GCA_030630585.1 Candidatus Bathyarchaeota archaeon
CCTTTATAAAGCGCTTTCCGTTGTCTTCCAAAACGTCAATAGCGTCTGAACTGCAGACTTGTGCGCATGCACCGCAACCCATGCATTTCTCGCTGTCGAACTCGTGTTTTCCTCTGAAACCTTCAGGAGTAGCCCAATAATCCTCTTTTTCCTCTAGAGTTGCTCCTAAAGCTTTTGCGACTGCCGTCACGATTGCTTGTGGTCTTGGTGGACATCCGGAAATGTAAAAGTTGACTGGAACTATCTGATCTGGTGGTCCAACCATTGGATAGCCTTTATTAAAAATCTCTTTTGTAATGGCGCAGTTGCCAACAGCTACCACAAGTTTTGGTGGCTTAAGCTTTTCATAGGCTTTCTTTAATTCTTCTTTTCCTTTAACGTTTATACCGCCTGTTATTGCCAGAACGTTTGCTTCTTCTGGTGTAAAAACAACTTCTACACCTAAATCAGCCAGTTTATAGCGTGGAACGAGACATTCCAATATTTGGACGTCGCATCCATTGCATCCAGCAGACATGAATCGATAAATTGAAGTTTTTCCGCTCATGAACCTCCCTCCTACCTCAAAATCACCCGTTGCTTTTTACCAGTTTTTACATCCACAACGGCCAAGCGATCGGTGCATGCAAAGCATGGGTCGATGCTTTCAATTATGATTCTAGCGTTCTGAAGCAAGTCTCCGCGAAGCATCTCAATTAGAGCAAAGTCATTTGCAAAGGAAGGCGTTCTGACTTTAACCCTTTCTGGAATGTTCGTTCCGTTTGATTTGATGTAGTAGACAAGTTCCCCGCGTGGAGCCTCAGCTCTTCCAACCTCTTCCTTCTCCAGTGGTTCGCCAGGTTTTACTGCAATCTCTCCGCCTGGAAGATTATCTAAGGCTTGTTCAATTATCTTTACACTTTCAAGAGTTTCTCTAGCTCTAACAAGTGATTTGGCACGAACATCACCGTCTTCTTCTGTTATCACTTGAAAATCCAGTTCTCCATAGGCAGCATATGGATCATCCTTGCGAACGTCGCTGTTTATTCCTGAACCACGAAGCGTGGGACCTACTGCACCTAGATTCAAGGCTTTTTCTTTAGGCAGTATGCCTACCCCTTTAGTTTTCTTTGTGATATTTCCATTCTCATCTAACAGTGCCAGCAGGTAGTTTGACAGGAGTTTCATGTTGTTCATTACTTTTCGGATTTTCTCTGCTTTTTGTGGAGTTATGTCTCTTCTAATACCGCCGATCGTGTTTATAAGATAGTTTATCCTGTTTCCAGTCAAATATTCCAGTAAATCTTGGATTTGCTCGCGCTCCCCCATGATTTTCATGAATGCATTATTCTCATGCAAACTGTGGGCGACAACGCCGAACCACAGGTAATGGCTGTGCAGCCGCTCTATTTCCATGTAGATACATCTCAAGAATCTAGCGCGATCCGGAACAGTTACGTCTATCACTCCTTCTGCTGTTTGGGCATAGCAAAGTGTATGCACTCCCGAACAGATTCCACAGATGCGTTCGGCAAGCGCAAGATTCTGCATGTAAGTCTTCGTAGTGAACAGTTTCTCTATGCCACGATGCACATACCCTAACTCGATGTTAGCGTCAATTATTTTGTTGTTTTCCACAACCAATTCGAAGCGTTCAGGTTCCAGTAGTTGTGGACGATATGGTCCAATCTGAACTATTTCAGGCATTTTACGTCGCCTCCATTTTTTGAGCTAACTGCAGAACTGGACTCTTATGAAATTCAAGATGCAAATCTTTTGACGCAACCCCGAATGATATTGCCATCAGCTCCATTAGGTTGATGCATGGAATCCTGTATTGCACACCATACTGTTTGAGCATTATCTGACCGATTTCAAACTGTATTTGGCAAGCTGGACATGACAAAACTACAGCTTCAGCTCCGGCTTCTTTTATGCGTTTCAACTTTAGAAGCAGCCTCTGCTTCAGCGAAAACTCCTCGTCTGCTTGCATGCTTGGGTATCCGCAGCATAAACGCTCAATTCCATAATCAACAATTTCAACGCCTGTCACTCGGGTTAATTCTCTCATCATGTTCGGTTTCCGGTTGATGTCTCCTCCCTCGGGTTCGCGGTACATATGGCATCCGTAGTGAAGAGCTACTCGGATTCTCTGAGGCTTAGTTACGTGTTGTTTGATTTTGTCAACACCTATCTCTTCGTAAAGAACCTCAACGGCATGTTTGACTTTGACTTTTCTAGCGTATTCCTTGCCATAAGGTTTCAGAATCTCGTTTATTTTATGCAGTTCCTCTGGTTCCTGTTTCAGAACTTCATTAGTTTCAACTAAGGTTTCATAGCAACCATTACATAATGTCATCAAGTCTAGTCCAAGTTCTTCTGCTAGTGCTAGATTTCTCGCCGACACTGCTAACCAAGCGGTTTTATCCAATAGCCTTGAGATTACTGGTTCTGGACAACATGAATAGCCCAAAAGATCAACCGCTTCTAGTCCTATTTTTTCAAAAACTTTCCTTGAGGCTATTTCAATGCTTGGAATTCGCATTGGGACCTGGCAGCCGAGGAAAGATGCATATCTAACCATTCTTCACAATCCTCCATCACTTATGTCGCAGTCGTTTCTTCTTCCAATCAAAACCAGCCTTCTTAGCCAAGCTTGTGTCCTTCATAATTCCGTGAAACTCTTGCATTGCTTTCTCATCTGTAAAGGCAAAAGGTGGAGTCTTAGGTAAGCCTGCTTCTTCACGTTTTTTCTGCATAAATGCGGATACTGGGGCCACGCAGCCAGTCGATATTAACGCTTCAGCCACCGGTCTCGCTTGCTTCGGAAGCTCTCCCTCTAATGGTCTTCTCAGCGGTCGCTTGTCATCTGGCCAATCCTTTGTCAATATCAAATACTGTGGCTTGGGGTGATTCACTAGTCTTATTCCAAAGAGTTCAGCAATTTCTCGTTCAATGAAGTTTGCCGCTGGGATTATGTCTGCAATGGATTCTAGGGTGTTGTCTTCCTTGCGTTTCTCACTCCTCAGAGTTACAACGGCTCCATCTACATGGAAGTGGTACAAGAATTCGAAA
>DAOVMU010000013.1 GCA_030630585.1 Candidatus Bathyarchaeota archaeon
ATATAATTTTTGGAATCTCATGGAAGGTCAACCGTAGGTCTCCACTACTCTTATATCCTAGAACGATTACCCTCCCCCTGATTTTGGGTTCGTACAACTAAAACCTTTAATTTCACTACATAAAACATGTATAGTCGCCTAGTCCACGTAAGGAGTCGTAAAGCATTGAAGAAGATTATTGAATGTGTGCCAAATATCAGCACTTCAGACCCGAGGACCGTTGAGTTGATTCTTGAGGAAATCAAGAAAACGATAAACGCCTTTCTGCTTGACTACACCTTTGACGACTATTACAATAGGCTTGTAGTCTCTTTCGTCGGCAACAAAGAATCAGTGCTTGAGGCCTCGTTAAACGCTGCCTTTAAAGCCTTGGAACTGATTGACATGAGAAAACATAAGGGTCAACATCCACGCATAGGCGCTGTTGATGTTGTCCCCTTTATACCAATAAAAAATGTTACAATGGAGAACTGCATTGAACTTGCAAGAAAATTCGGGGAAACACTAGCTGAGAAATGCAGCGTGCCAGTTTACCTTTATGGTGACGCAGCAACAAAACCCGAACGTAAGGATTTGGATTGGATACGCAAGGGTGAATATGAAAAGCTGGCTGAGATGATGATCAAGTCTGAGCGTAAACCAGATTTTGGCCCAGCCATTTTTAACCCTAAGGCAGGTGCCACGGTAACTGGTGCTCGCAAGCTTATGGCTGGCTTCAACGTTAATTTGGGTACTGCTGATTTAAAGGTGGCGAAAAAAATTGCGAAAGCTTTGCACGCTAAGAAAGGCGGTTTTTCAAATGTAAAGGCTATGGCTGCTTCTATTCCAGAGAAAAACATTACCCAGATTGGTATGAGCATAAGCGACTTTGAAAAGACTCCGATTTACCGCGTTTTTGAATTGCTTAAGGTGGAAGCTGCCCGCTACAACGTGCCGATAATTGATTCTGAATTCTGTGGTATGACTCCGTTAAAGGCATTGATTGACATCGCTGCATACTACGTAAAAATTGGAAACCTCACTGAAGACCGCGTACTAGAAATAGCTGTACAAAACGCCATAGAAAAAGGCAAAGGTGAAAGCAATAGCTAAATGTTAATAGATCATTTGAGTTTTAATCCGAATTCTAGCCTAACTTCTTTTCTTTCTATGTCTTCATTGGAGTAGGCAGCAACATCAAAACCAATCAGTTCGAATCCATGTTTCCGATAAAAGTTGATTGCTGGAACATTACAGCTCTGTGTTTCCACAACTAACATTCTTACCTCTTTCTTTTTCGAAACTTTCACGGCATAATCCATAAAGAGTGTGCCTATTCTCTTGCGACGAAATTCTTCTTTCACCAGAAGCTCCCAGATGCGCATTCTATTATTCCATTTTTGAAAGCCTAATTCCATCCATCCCACTTGTTTGCCCTCCAATTCGGCGGCAAAAACACGTGGTTCGTCAACAAAATCTTGGAAAAGCCCACCTTCAAACTGTTTCTCTATCGGTTTCGAAAATGCTTCCAGAACCAGCTTTATTTTCCATTCGTCTTTTTTGCGAAAAACAGTTACGGCATAATGATTCTTAGTGAAGTACCTGAATTTTAGTTTAGAAAACGGCAGATTCTCTTTAACTAATTCTACGATTCTGACTCTTTCTATCGCATTTTGATCCAATGAAATCTCCCTATCTAAAATCGGGTTTTTGTATTAAGAGTTTCTTTGATTGCGAATGCGTTGATAGTGAATCTTTTAAGACAAGTACGTCAATTGAGTACAAAGAAAAGGTGGTGTCCGAAGTGACTCTTTCAATTAGATGGCTTGGACATGCTAGTTTCCTTATTAGGGCTGAAGGGAAAGTCATTTACATAGACCCTTATGAAGGCGAATACTCTGAAAAGGCAGACCTGACACTCGTGACGCATTCCCATGCTGACCACTGCGATACATCCAAAATCGAAAAAGTTCGTACGCCGGAAACTGTGATAGTTGCTCCTGAGGACTGTGTTTCAAAAATTCGTGGAAACATTACTACCCTTAAACCTGGGGAAGAGACAACGGTTGGGAACATAAAGGTCAGAGCCGTTGAAGCTTACAATTACAAGCGGTTTAGGTCTCCTGGAAATCCTTATCATCCTAGAGGGTATGGTGTTGGCTACTTGATAATTGCTGAAGGTAAGACAATCTATCATGCTGGAGATACGGACTTTATTCCTGAAATGCGACAGCTTGGTCATGTGGATGTGGCTTTGCTTCCCAGCGGAGGTACGTACACTATGAACAACCCTGAGGCTGCTGAAGCTGCTATGGCAATTGACCCTAAAATCGTGATACCTATGCACCGTTGGGACACAAACCCTGAAGAGTTCACAAAGAAGGTAGAAGCCAACTCAAACATCAAGGTTATCGTGTTGCAGCAAGACGAAGAATACCAAGTGGCTTAGATATGACTCCAACTAGGAAAAAGATAAAGCGGGTTAGAAAGGAAAAAGTAGACCTCCTCATAGTAAATGCTAACGAACTTATAACGCTAAGAAGCAGCAATGAAAGCCCCCGGACCGGTAAACAGATGCTAAGTCTTGGGATAATACGTAAGGGTGGCTTAGCAGTCAAGGATAGCAGAATAACTGCTGTTGGCAAATCGTCTGAAATCAAAAAGGCGTTTAGAGCTGAAAGTGTGATAAGCGCTAGTGGGAAAATTGTCATGCCTGGCTTTGTTGACCCTCATACTCACCTTGTTTTTGCTGGTTCTCGAGAAGACGAGTTTCAGATGAGGGTTGAAGGGGCTTCCTACATGGGGATTCTTGATGCCGGTGGAGGAATCTTGAAGACTGTCAGGGAAACCCGTAAGGCTGGTGCTGAGAGACTTCTGGATTCTGGGTTTAAAACTTTGGATGTCATGTTAATGCACGGCACGACGACTGTTGAAGCTAAAAGCGGCTATGGTTTGACCGTTAAGGATGAGCTGAAAATTCTGAGGGTTATAAAACGTTTAAATCAGCTGCACCCCGTTGATGTCGTTCCAACTTTCTTGGGTGCTCACGCTGTTCCGCTTGAACATGGAAACAATCCGCAGGGATATGTTGACCTGGTTGTGAAGGAGATGATTCCACGAGTAGCTGCTAAAAGCCTTGCAGAGTTTTGTGACGTTTTCTGTGAGCGAGGCGTTTTTAGTTTAGAGCAGTCCAGACGTGTTTTGGTTGCTGGCAAGAATCACGGTTTGAAACTTAAGGTTCATGCTGATGAGATAAGTATGTTAGGTGGCGCTGAACTGGCAGCCGATGTTGGGGCTGTTTCCGCTGAGCACCTGCTTTTCTCCTCTGGTGAAGGCATTAAAGCTATGGCCAAAAAAGGCGTGACTGCAGTTTTGCTTCCCACAGCAGCCTTCAGCATGATGACCGAGAGATATGCAGACGCTAGAAAAATGATTAGTCTCAATGTTCCAGTGGCTTTGGGTACTGATTTCAATCCGAGTTGTTGGGTTGAGAATCAACAATTGGTCATAACCTTCGCCTGTCATTTTATGAAGTTAGCGACAGCGGAAGCCATAACAGCAGTCACCATCAACGCTGCCCACGCCATAGGCAGAGCGAAAGAGGTTGGCAGTTTAGAAGTTGGCAAAAAAGCTGATGTTATCATTCTGGATGTGCCCAATCACAAGTTTATCGGTTATCGTTTTGGCGTGAATATTGTAGATAAGGTTGTCAAAGATGGAAGATTAGTTTTTGATAGAGAGGAAAAAGCGAAATGGACCCCCTTTTTTTAAATAGAACAAAACAGGGTCTCTTGGTTTTTCCGCAAACACAAAGACTAAACATACTATGAGACTGTAGATTACCCCTTTTGAAATCGCTGATACTAGCACTCACTAAGAATCTACTCTACGTTTAAACCTGTGCCTAATGCATCGCTCATTGCATTGGCTAGAAGTAGTTTAGTGCAAGCAAAGGTTGCAGCAAGAAAGATTGCGAAAGCCATTATCAATACTATTTGTCCTTTCATGATAATCCTCTCAGTAGCCTAGCCTATGAGTAGCTATCTCTTATCGAATTGGAAGGATGGTAAAGGATTATAATATGTTTATAACAATCTGGTTTATGGTGAACTGTCTTGTTCAAGATTGAGAGGCCTGTTAAATGTTTAACTGATTCCGAACTGCATTGTAAGAACTGGCAGATTGAAGGTATCTTGCGTATGCTTTTTAATGTTGTTGACCCTGAAGTGGCTAAGGATCCTGAGCGGCTTATTGTTTATGGAGGGACTGGACGAGCTGCACGAAGCTGGGAGTGTTTTGAACGTATTGTTGAGACTTTAACGGAGCTTGAGCCTAACGAGACCATGCTTATTCAAAGCGGCAAACCCGTTGCTGTTTTTAGGACGCATGAATGGGCACCTCGCGCCTTATTGGTTAACAGCATGCTTGTGCCGAAGTGGGCTACCTGGGAATACTTTTACGAGTTGGAGCAGAAGGGCCTAATCATGTTTGGGCAAATGACTGCTGGTTCCTGGGCTTACATTGGTACTCAAGGCATATTACAAGGAACTTATGAAACACTAGCAGCTGTTGCGAAGGAACATTTTGGCGGAACTCTGCGTGGAAGGATTGTTTTGACTGCTGGCTTAGGTGAAATGGGTGGCGCTCAGCCTTTAGCTGCCACTATGAATGATGGTGTTGCGTTGGTCGTTGAGATTGATAAGCACATGATTAAGCGTAGGCTTAAGCATGGTTATTTGGAAATGTGGACTGACGATTTGGATGAAGCTGTGAAGTTAGCTTTGGAGGCGAAAGGTGATGGTGTTCCCCGAAGCATTGGATTGTTGGGTAATGCCGCTGATGTGTATTCTGAGCTTTTGAAGCGAAACATAATTCCAGATGTTTTGACTGATCAGACTGCTGCGCATGATCCTTTGAATGGTTATTATCCTGCTGGCTTGTCTAAAGGAGAGGCAGATGAGCTTAGAAAGAATGATCCGAAGGACTATATTCATCGCGCTAAGGAGAGCATGCGTATTCAAGTGGAAGCCATGGTTAGCATGCTTAAGAAAGGCGCCGTAACATTCGAGTATGGCAACAACCTGCGGCAGCAAGCCTACAACGCCGGATTTAAAGATGCTTTCGCTTATCCAGGGTTTATTCCACGTTATGTTAGACCCATGTTTTTTGAGGGGCGTGGGCCTTTCCGTTGGACTTCGCTTGTGGCCAATCCAGAGGACATTTACACGCTTGATGACGTTATCCTAAAAGAGTTCGCTCATAACAAGGAGTTGTGCCGATGGATACACAAAGCTAAAGAGCAAGTGAAGTTTCAAGGTTTGCCAGCGCGAGTTTGTTGGCTTGGCTTTGGCGAAAGAGCACGTTTTGGAAAGATCATAAATGATATGGTTGCTAATGGTAAGCTTTCCGGGCCTGTTTGGATTGGACGTGATCACTTGGATGGAGGGAGTGTTGCTTCTCCTAACCGTGAGACTGAGGATATGAAGGATGGGAGTGACGCAATTGCAGATTGGCCAATTCTTAATGCTTTGTTGAATGCTGTCGCTGGGGCTACTTGGGTTTCTGTTCATCATGGTGGAGGCGTGGGCATAGGCTATAGTATTCATGCTGGTATGTGTTTGGTGGCTGATGGAACAAAAGAAGCAGAAAAACGTATAGTAACAGTGTTGACAACAGATCCAGGAACAGCCATAGTGAGACACGCAGACGCAGGATATAAAAAAGCCCAAGAAATGGCAAAAGGAAAAAAAATCAAGATGCCGATGCAAAAATGGTGATAGAGAACATTCCAAGATATATATCTTAATCTTCCGATTTTCTTACCACGCGTAGCCTATCGATAACAACGTTTCATTTTCCATATTCCATGTAGCTCTTTAGCTTTACATGCAAGAATTCGTGCGCGTCAAGTTCATCCGCCCAAAAGCAGTGGCAACAGACGTGCAAACTCTTAACAGCTCTTTGCCTTAACGATCCTGTATCCAGAAGACCTACGCAACCTGTTCATAACAGCTAAGCCAAGCCCTTCAGTAGTTACACCCTCGGCAATTATGACATCAACACCTTCCGTATCAAATTCTCTTAAAAGCCTAAACAAATTCTTTGCGATACCAGCCAGGTTTCTTCTGCTCCCAAGAGACTTCGCAATATCGGTTTGATAAGAACCTATAGTTTCATCCGTGGCAAGAACACCAACTTTACCACGTCCCCCAGTCATATAATATTCAGTCAACTCCTTCACCTTACTAACAACAGCTGACAATTCTCCCTCAACAACAATTACATCCGCATCTGGAGCATAATGCCTATGCCGCATTCCGGGAGAGCGTACCTCATTGACTGCTAACTCCATTTGTGCATCTGCAGCCGGATGCAACTCCACTTTCCCAAGAATGTTCTTTAACACTTCATACGGCGTCCCTCCCGGACGAAGAATCTGCGGCGGATTAACAGTTATATCCAAAACTGTAGACTCTACCCCAATATGGGTTGATCCGGCATCCAGAACAACATCTATTCTACCATCAAGGTCATGCAAAACATGTTTAGCCATAGTTGGGCTAGGCTTTCCGGCAAGATTCGCACTAGGAGCAGCGATAGAACAACCGCTTTCTCTAATCAAAGTCAAAGCAACACTATGCCTAGGCATCCTAACAGCAATAGTACCTAAACCTGCCACGGTCACATTTGGTACAATCTTCGAACGCCTAAAAATCAATGTTAATGGACCAGGCCAAAAATACTTCATAAGGTTTTTGGCTTTAGGTGGAATCTCCTTAGCTAGTCTAAGAACATCTTTTGCATCTCCCACGTGCACTATTGGCGGGTTGTCAAGCGGACGTTTTTTAGCCTCAAAGAGTGCCCCAACCGCCTTCAGATTCAAAGCGTCAGCCCCCAAGCCATAAACTGTTTCTGTCGGAAAGGCGACCAAACTACCTCTCTTGATAAAATTCGCTGCTATACGAATTGCATTAATTTCCGGATATTTCGGGTTGACCTTTAACACTAAGGTTTTCTTCATCGTTTACCTAGCTATTAAAACTCACTTTAGGCATTTAAACATCCTTAAAATAAGACACTAGCGGAAATCACGAAGTTGGTCACACGACATAATAGTCAATAACTTTTTTCATGCTTTTCGGTGCAGCCTGTTTCGTGGCAAGTTGTTTCAATATCTTTATGACTTGAGGCTGAAAACGAGCTATATCAGTTAACGAAATCAGACCAACTAAACGTTTTCCATCGACCACGGGCAACTTCTTAATTTTCATGTGGAACATCAACTTAACCGCTTCTTCCAAATCCTTGGTAGGCTCAACAACAACTAATGGGCTACTCATAATATCCTTCACTTTGGTTCTAGTCACATCCTTCGAATCTGCAACAACCCTCTTCAACAAGTCTCTCTCGGTTATTATACCCATAGCCTTCCCGCTCCTAACAGCAATCAAACATCCTATCTCAAACTTGTTCATTACTTCTACTGCCTCTTTAACTGTTGAATTCTCATCTATGGTTATTACTTCCTTCACCATTACATCCTCAGCTTTCAGAGAAAAAGAATTTTCCTCCCTTTTATCACCAGACAATGGAGACACCGACCTCTGTATCTTTTATGACTCATATATAAACTAGCGTGCAAAAACTCATTGTTCAGTCACCTAGAAGTCTACAAACCAGCTTTTCAACATGTTCACATTTAACTAGGCGGAGGCTGATCTTCATTAAGGCATTTGCAACATCAAACTCATTTATACCGAAAGGAACGGGAGAAGAAGCCGCTAACATTACTGCTGGATGAACGCCGATAGGAATTGCGATGTCCAAATCTTTACCAGCCTCCTTCGCCATACGCTACAGTTTATAAAGATGTGGCGGAACCAAACGTATTGCTAAGTGTCTCTTGTCCAAGACTTGAAGACGGTGTACAGATACATTCTCAGTGCTTCCGTTAACACTTTTTGCGTGAATGATCGCTGAAGTAATGTATGGACCAGCGTCTTCCTCAAAATGTGTTAAAATGGGAATCTTAGACAGATCAGGTTTTTAAATGATCTCTTTCACTGAGCCGTCTTCAACAATCTCCGGTTTTTGTGGCAATCGCTAAGCTTCAACCAATCTCTTATGAAGTTCATTTCGGTTTATGTCAAGTGCGTCACAGATTCTTTTTCGAGTTCCACAAACGTTGGCAACAACTCTCGTTTTATAGTCTTTCATTTTCTCAAACAAGAGGACGAATCCTTTAATGTCACATTTTTTCATGGTGAATGGAATTTCGAAAGTCGTGGAAACCTAATCTTTTACGTGCAAGATTTATCTTTTTGCTTCCATTTGTTCGAGAAAACTTCTCAGGCTCATGCAGTTGCTTCCTCTTTTTGATGTTCAGTGCGGATTACCTTTTCAAGCAGCTTCATGAAAACCGATCGAGCTTGCGCCTCATCAATTGTTTTTAAGTATACGGAAACTAGTGCTATCTTTTTCTTTTTGGAAGCTAAATATTCAGCGAACAGGCGGGCTGAAATGGTGTTTCTATCGCCTAAAAAAACGGATGAAGAGACTGGTCCAAGCAAGTCTTGAGGCTTTGGAACGGCTATTGCCAGTGTTCCAAGCCTGTCTTCGCTTTCACTTAGGAGAACCAAACATGAATTCTTCGTTTCCAAATATACTGCTAGAAAATGCACGTTCTGCTCAATTATCTCATCCTTAACAACTTCAGCACGTTCCATAACGTATCCTCACGCTTATTTATAGCTTCATATACTCACTATTTATCGTTTTCAAGGACGCTGTGACAGATGACAGAGAGCTGGGCGGAAAAAATTCTAAAAACTCTCCGAAAAACTTTCACGTTGGGCAAATGGATAACCTCGAATAGAAACTCATTCAAAACACTAATTGCAACGATAATTTCACAGAACACTACAGACAAAAACACAACTAAGGCATTCAAAAATATTTCGAAACAATTTCGAATAACACCCGAAACATTAGCGAACGCTGAGAAAAGCAAAATCGAAGAATGCTTGAAAGTGGCTGGCTTATACAGACGCAAAGCCAAAACAATAAAACGTGTTTCAAAAATAATTGTGGAGGAATTCAACGGAGACTTGACGCGAATACTGTCCATGTCCTTCGAAGAAGCAAGAAAAACCCTTCTACAGCTTCCGGGAGTTGGACCCAAGACAGCCGATGTTGTTCTACTCTTTTGCGCAGAAAAGCCCACGATTCCCATTGACACTCACGTTAATCGTGTATCAAAACGTTTAGATCTTGCACCGAAGAATGGAGACTATGAAGCTGTTCGCAAATCCCTTCAAGCACTTTACGATCCAGAAGACTATCTGGATATTCACGTTCTGTTGATTCTGCTGGGTAGAAAATACTGCAAGGCCAGGAATCCCTTGTGCAAGCAATGTCCAGTGAACATGTATTGTCGATTAACGACGATATAATGTGAAGATGATTGAATCATAGGAACTCTATAAGCTGTCCTTCTGAGACAAGGTAGGTTTCCCAGGATGAATTCCTCAAGGGTTTTTAGACGTGAAGTCTAACTTGTTTTCTTCGGAGGAAATCGGAGTTTCCTTCAGTTTTTCATCCAGTCTAACCCTTCCGACAGCAATTATCGAAATTTTATCAGAGACTGGTGTGTAGATTTTCACAACTTTCCTTCTATAATCAATTTCTCGTATGCAACCTATCCCTAGGAATTTCTTTTCAGCATCATATAAAGCCACAAGTAGACCCTCTTCTTCCCCCTTGCGGACCACGACAACTCTCTTCCTTGTAATTCCTTCCACTTTCTTAATGTTATCTGGGCTTATCCAACGTCTTCTACCAGTGACTATACAAATTTTGTCCTGTAGTTCCGCAAGGTGCAATGGTTTCATTCCTAGAAGCTCATAGATTTTCCTTGCTTGTTTTGTGTTTCCAAGATTCCTGTCTAAGCCAATAAACTCATCTTCTTCGATTCTCACCCAACTCAAAGGAATGGACCTAATCTTGGAGTTTCTCAAATATTTCATATATCCAAGCTCCCGCAAGCTTCGGCGTTTTTCCTCACTCCTTTGCCTTATGACAGACGGTGAGTCAACAACTACTTTCCTAGATTTTTCCAGGGCATTTAACAGAGGTGCCAATTCATCTTTTCGTTGCAAGCAGAAGGCAATGTTTGGGTTGAACTCTTCAAAGAGTTGAAGCTTATAGTTTACAGCGTCATTCCCTTCAACCCAGCCATCAGTATTTATGATGACAAAATCCGGATTACTGCCTAAAATCTCCTGCATCAACAAAGCTAGGCCCTCTATAACCTTATCAATGGCTCTGCTCGGCGAGGTGAAACCGACAAAAAAGGCATTTCTTGCTTTTAGGTTAAACAAATCCATTACTGGTCTTTTTACAAAAGCATAAGAAACAGTGCAAGGTGGACCAATATCAGACTGACCTAAATCTCCATCCAGAATCGCTACTTTCCGCCCTTCGATAAGTAATTTGTTAATCAGGAACGTACAGAAACTCGTCTTTCCAGAATCAACAGTGCCAATCACCATAACAGTAAAGGGTTTGATTCGAGGAGTTGGCAGCTGTTCGAAAGCCTTGACCCATGAGGATGGAATGGTGTCTCCATCTACCTCCTCGACGGTTGTGTTCTCTCCCGTTAAAATGTCAACTGTCGCTTTTTCCTTAACGACGAAAGGCAGTCTTTTTCCTTCCCGTACTACAACCCTCCTCATATTTCCTAATATGAAACCAAACACTTCCACTTTACCGGAAACCACAGAGACAGCGGCTGGACCATCAATCAACAATGTTTTCCCGCTTTCAATCGTTCGGTTCATCACTTTTCCTCCGTGTAAATGTATACCCCGTTCTTCCAGCGATTTTCACAGCTGAAACGATATCCCTTAATCCTCTCCTATGTTTAGTCCCACTCATGTGGCGGTTAGTTCCCGCCTCTCCTACAATTTCCAGCGATACGTTTGATGGTAATGTGTTATCTAGAGCTTGCAAAAGCTTGTCTTTACATTCCGGAACTCCATCGCCGATCTTCACAGAAATCGAGGATGTGAGGTCGCTTTTGAAGTTCTTCAGAATGCTTTTTATCTTGTCTAATATTTCTTCAATGCTGAAACAATTTCCTGTTTCAACAACCTTACCATCAGCTAAAACTGCTAGCCCAAAAGCTTCACCGGGATCTATGCCGACAACTATTTCTTCGTAACATTCTTTTCCTTGAGCAACTTGCATTACCTGATTTATTAACGCTTCAGGCTCCATTCCGTCTTTTAGAGTTAGAACCTTCTCATGTTTTATGAGAGGTCGTTCCTCTTCTGTGGTTATGACAACCTTGACCTCTATGGGAATGCGTTCATTCGGGGTTAGACTAAAAAAGGGCACTTTCTTCTTTTTCAACTCACTAACTACTAAGTAGTAGGCTTTTCCTGAAATCGTTACAACAGCTATCTTCGCTTTCATATCGCTTTCCTATTCGCAGGATGGTTATAGCATAAATCAAAATATTAGTTTAGCTGTTTATATTCGTTGATGTGCACAGCTGTGGTACGTAATATCCCAACAGGTTGCAAAACAATCGACGAAATTCTCGAAGGAGGTATTCCCAAACAGAAGATCAGCTTAGTTTACGGCGAGGCAGAAACTGGAAAAACAACATTGGCTATGCAGTGTGGAATCAACTGTGCAAGGCAAGGTTACAAAACATTGTTTGTAGATTGTGACGGTGCATTTTCGACGCAGAGGCTTTCTCAAATCGCCTCAAAAGACTTCAAAAGTGTCGCAGAGTTTATAGTTTTAATAAAACCAAACAATTTTGGTGAACAAGCAATAGTCATAGACCGACTAACAGATTACGTGACACAAAGCTTCAGGCTCGTAGTCTTTGATACTCTGACATCTCTTTATAGTGTCGAGATTGCAGAGTATCCTAAGAGAACATTCGAACTAAACCGTGAACTGAACAGACAAATGGCCTGTTTAGCACAAATCGCCAAAACCCAAAAAATAGCGGTCTTGACAACAAGTCAAGTGCGAAACGTTTTCAGCGAAGCATTCGTAAATATAGAACCTGTAGCCACTAGAGTTGTAAAATTCTGGGCGGACATTATCATCGCTATGAAACCTACGGAGAATCCACAAATAATAAGGGCAATCTTGGAGAAAAGTCCCAGAAAAGGTCTGCCCTCAACTTACAACTTGAGAATAGAAGAAACAGGAATACATGAGTGTTTAATTCACTAGTGGTTGTGTAGAATGGAATTAGCACAACTAGTTATTGAGGCGCTAGTGTTCATATTTCCGGCATACTGTGCTAATGCCATACCTGTAGTCGCTGGGGGAGGTCTTCCTTTGGACTTCGGAAGAAAGTTTATTGATGGAAAGCCGATTTTTGGGAAGAACAAAACTGTTCGAGGCTTCTTTTCCGGACTCGTTGTTGGAACGGCTGTCGGTCTTGTAGAGAGTGTTTTTTTCAATTACCCCGTTCCATTTGGTGGTTTGTTGCTGTCTTTGGGAGCGTTGTTCGGAGACTTAACCGGAGCTTTTACGAAGAGAAGACTTGGGCTCTCCCCTGGTGACTCATTGCCTGTTGTTGATCAAGTTGATTTTATAATAGGAGCAATTCTGTTCTCTCTTCCTCTCTACCTACAAATGCTTACTTGGGAGCTTGCAATCACTGTTTCGATTGTAACTCCTCCTATACACTTATTAACAAATTTTGTGGCATACAAACTTGGTCTAAAAGGTAATCCTTGGTAGAGCTTTCACCGGCTTCACATTTTTATGTGTATTGTGGTCTCAAGGATTATGTATGTCGTAATCAGAAGAACGACGCCTAGTAGAAACATCAGGTAAGCTTGTCTTGGCTTGTAAGCATATTTTGCACTTTGATACATAGCTATTGCTCCGATGGTTCCGAGCGAATAGAGAACCGTTGCGACTACGCTGTCGGTTATAAATTGTTCCGATAGTTTCGGGTAAAGAAAAAGGAAGTGTCCGCTCGCGCCAGAACCTATGTAAGCTGATGGAAGTGGCCTCGTTACTATGCTGAATATGCCTCCTCCGAAGAGAAATATGGCTGCAGCCATGACTATTACTGAAAGAACCATGGTGGAGGGCTTTGCTGTTGAAATTTTTTTGTAGAATCTGTTTAGGGAATAGGATAATGATGATATTCTTCTCTTAACCTTAAGTGACACCTTACTTTTCACCACTGTCAATCAAATACTTCGCCACTTCCCTAGCCCATTCTCCTGTCAATTGATTCTTAACAATCTCACTTAAATACTCTTTCCAAGAAGTTTCCAGCGCCTCTTTCCATATAACATATCTTTCGTTGATGTTTTGGTAAGCCTTCGCGTGTAGTTCGCAGTAACCTTTTGCGTCAGTTTCTCTGTTGCATATTACGCATTTCAATTCTCTTCCTTCTTTCCTCTTTTGTTGGACACTTCGGATTGAAACACAGTGTCCATGGACGTTTCCCTTTTATCCAAACCTGAACTGTAGGCCAACCGCACCCGCGACAGTTTTTTCCAAGCGGTTTGACCAAGCCTCTTTGTGGAAGAGGAAATGATGTTTCACATTTCCCTTTGAAATAGTTTGTGCAACCAATGAAACGTTTACCTGTTTTCCTCGAATATAATATCATGAGTTTGCCTGTGTTACACACCGGGCACGTTCCGATTTTCCTCTCTTCCAACCTAGCCCTTTTTATGGCGCTGCTCAACTGTTCGCCAATTATTTTCTCTTTCTCTTTCAGTTCCTCTACCACTGGCTTTAGGATCTCAACA
>DAOVMU010000143.1 GCA_030630585.1 Candidatus Bathyarchaeota archaeon
TCTTTGAAGACACCATCCGTGTTCCTGAGACACCGGTGTACATGGAGCAGGTTGTGACGCTTTTCACAATTCTAGTGGTGCTTGTGATTGTCTGCACTATCATAATGGCTGCAACGATATTCCTTTCAGCACGCAGACCGCAAGTAGTATGGAGCCGAGAGGAAAAAGCTGCATAACAACTCTTTTCTTCCATTTTTTTCCCATTTTGTTTAAGTAACAGAATTCATAATGAGTAATGGTTACTGTAAAATCTGGATGTTGGAGGTGTGGAGCTCCGAAAAGTTTTAGTTGCGTGTGGATGGCCATATGTAAACCATCTTCCGCATTTAGGTACGTTAGTGCAGGTTTTGTCAGCTGATGTTGCAGCAAGATATTATCGGTTAAAAGGTGCGGATGTTTTGATGGTAAGCGGTTCGGACGAGCATGGAACACCAATAGAAGTTGAAGCTCTCAGACTAGGTATTCTACCCAAACAATTGACTGATAGAACCCACTCAAAAATCGTTGAACTATTTAAACAATGGGGTTTCTCGTTTAACAATTACACTAGAACAGAAAACCCGACGCATAAAGAGTTTGTACAAAATCACTTAACAAAAATCTACGACAACGGATACATTTTTGTCCAAGAAACAGAGATGCTCTACTGCGAAAAATGCAGTCGCTTTCTGCCAGACAGATTTGTTGAAGGAAAATGTCCTTACTGCAGTTGCGAACATGCCCGAGGAGACCAATGCGACGCTTGTGGAAAACTGTTGGAACCAACATTTCTCATCGAGCCTTACTGTGTAATATGCAAAGGTAAACCAGTGACAAAAAGGACTAAACACTGGTATTTTGACTTGACAAAATTTTCTGAAGAATTGAGAGTTTACATCAGCAATAGTAAACACTTGTCAAGCAATGCCAGAAACTTTAGCCTAAACTTCATTAAGAAAGGTTTAAAGCCGAGGTCGGTTTCAAGAGATGTTGATTGGGGGATTCCCGCGCCTTTTCCAGAAGCAGGGGGCAAGACAGTCTATGTCTGGATTGAAGCCGTCCTAGGTTATGTTTCGGCAACAATTGAATACTTTAAAAACTGCGGGGACCCAGAGAAATGGCGAGACTACTGGTTTAATGAGAATGCTAAAACTCTATTTTTCATTGGAAAGGATAACATTCCATTTCACACAATAATTTTTCCAGCCTTACTATTAGCCTCCCATGAAAACTACAATATGCCATGGAATGTTTCAGCAACGGAATTCCTCCAGTTCAAAGGTGAGGCTTTTTCAAAAAGCCGCAGAATAGGCATATGGATAGATGAAGCCTCCGAGCTCTTTCCCGCAGACTATTGGCGTTACTTCCTAATGGCAACAAGACCTGAAACAAAAGACACAAACTTCTCTTGGAAGGTGTTCATCGAGAAAATCAATGCAGATTTGAATGATACCTACGGCAACTTTATCCATCGAACATTAAAATTCATAAACACTCAATTCAACAGCGAAGTTCCGGAGCTAAGCAACTTAGGTGAGTGTGATAAGCGTGTCCTCAAAACTCTTGAAGAGAAGGTGCAAACAATAGCAAGAGAAATTGAAGATTGCAGGTTACAGTCAGCAACGAGCAGTGTAATAAGTATAAGTCGCATGGGAAACCATTACTTGAATGAGAAGGAACCTTGGAATACTATCATGAATGATAGAGACAAAGCAGCGAACACGGTTAACGTAGCGGTGCAAATTGTCAAAGCCCTCGCAATAGTTTCAGAGCCTTTCATTCCGTTTGCAGCAGAAGAACTTTGGAGAATTCTCAACTTGCCTGACAGCGTTCATGAACAAAAGTGGAATGAAGCATTAAGACCCTTACCAGCAGGCCACAAAATAGGCGAAGCTAAGCCCCTGTTTCGAAAGATAGAAGCCAGCAGCGATGAACTGAGTGAGATGCTGGAAAAAATCAGAGAGAAGCTGGCTAAAGTTAACTAAGCCTGTGGAATCTTGCAGCTCAAAATAGATCTTCACGTCCACACTACTTATTCGTCGGATTCATTAATTACGCCAAAGGACCTGGATTTTTACGCTAAAAAACGTGGATTAGACGGAGTTGCCATAACTGATCATGACAGAATTGACGGAGCACTGAAAATAGCCAAAGAAACAGACCTCCTAGTAATTCCTGGAACGGAAATTTCAAGTTTAAACGGGCATGTCATCGGGCTCAACGTTAACGAGTTAGTTCCACCAAAACTAGGTGTTGACGAAACTCTGGACAGAATACATGATGCCGGTGGCATAGCCATAGCTTGTCACCCAATAACCTTTTTTAAAGAGAGCCTTAAAGGACGGATAAGTCCACGGTTCGATGCAATAGAAGTGATAAATTCTTCAGCCTTTCCCTTTAATTACACTGTAAGGCGTAGTCAAGAAATTGCTTCAACGCTTGGAATTGCACGTGTTGCCGGAAGCGACGCCCATTATGGACCAGAAATAGGTTACGCATACACGCTTGTAGACGCAGAACCTGATGTTGACGAAATTGTCAAAGCAATAAGAAAAGGTTCATGCTCACCCCATGGCAAAGCTATACCATTAAAAATGAGGATTAAAAAAGAATTCTTGATCCTAAGAAGAAAGTTTTAGCTAGTGAGGAGAAAAAAGAGTGCGTCAGCTCCCCAAAAAATATGGGGATGGGAGACATTCAGTAGAGTCTCCGTGTCCAACGCTGGACACCTGTTTCATTATGCGTCAGCAACCCGGTAGGTTGCGGTTTACATGGGAATCAGTTTTTCCAGAACGAAAACATAGGAGAATTTAGACTCAATAACACAAGGATGTATAGCTGGCTTTCATATGATTTTCTACCATTCGAGTTTCAAATTCTAGTTTTTTCCATGAACATGATTTTCTTTTCATGTATCTAGTTGTGTGTCCAGATTCGCGAACTATCCTTCACTTAAAAAGACGCGTTCTAATGGGTTCATAGGTCTTCTTTTTCTCGAATTAGTGTACTTCATAAAATACTTTATTTACACAAGTTACAGTATAGAAAAAATAAGGAAAACGATTCGGAAGGCCTATGACCGCTGTTCGATTCTTCGAAGACATTTTTTCTTTGCTATCGTAACGACAAGTGTTGTGAAAACCATGACTAGCAATAGAGTTGCAATCAGAGGAAACTCTGGTATGACGAGACCATCAAACGCATTGCGTGGCACCGTTAGGATATCGCCCCCCGCCCCTGCGAGGTCAACATTCGTCAATTCCAATGGGGAAGAGCCGCTTTCTATCACATTGAAAGTCATTGTAAAAAAGGTGCCGTTTCCGTTAAAAACCGGGTCGCCAGACAGTGTGACATAGACGAACCAAGCCATTGTACCAGGCTCAGCATTCGGAATGTTCCCGCTCTCATCTACAACGTTCTTTAATTCCATTTCATCCGCGTGCAGTATCCCCGCGTAGGGGCTGGAGGCGACAGGATTGGGGTAATCCTCCACAGGCACAGTTACAGTGTGATCCACGTACTGTAGAATTGTTGGATCCCAAGACATTTGTATGTCGAAGCCTATGAGGTTGCCTAATGGACATGTCGCTAATGGATTTTCTGGATCTGTAATAATGTTGTCGGTGAGGTTGAAAGCTACTAA
>DAOVMU010000038.1 GCA_030630585.1 Candidatus Bathyarchaeota archaeon
CTCGATTTTTTGCTGAAGTTTGGTTTTCATTTTAACGACTTGCACAACCTTTCACCAGTACTTAATTTCTGTAACTTAAGATTAATAATTTGCCCTTGAATCTAAACGTTACAAAACACATTTTAGACTCTAGGGTTATAATTATGGAAGGGGCTATAAGTTGGTGAAGTGTCCAAAATGTGGAAAAGAAGTACTCACCCCGGTAAAGACATGGTCTATTCCTTCTCGAAAAGCGGCGAAAAAAGGAGAAGAACGTAAGCTTGTTATGGGAATATTCGAATGTTCAAGTTGCAAAGCCAGGTTTAGGGCAGCCGTGACAGCTGAAATCGAAACCGAAGAGACAGTAAGCGTTAAAAATATGGTTGAGAGAATTAAAGGTATAAAGGGAGAACTTATGCATACTCTAAAAAATCTTCGTGGGAAAATAAAAACTTTGGAAACTGAACGTGCGAATCTGATGATCGAAATTGGAAAACTGAAGAAAATGGCAGAATCAAAAGTCAGCGCCCTTGAAGGCGAAGTAAACATGCTGCGGGAAGAAGTGGGATCCTTAAGAGACCTCTTAGGCTACACAGAAGAATCAGAAAAATAACAAAATGGCGATTATCCGCCGTGTTTGTTTCGGATTCAAGTTAATCTTTCAAATGTTTCTTGTAATACTCTTGAGCTTTAGCCACCGCTTTCTTCGGGGTTTTCAAAATTGGATATTTTGTCTCTGGTGATTTTTTCTCGCATTTACTGAAATATTCTATAACCTTATTCACGTCTCCTTTGTGAATCGCTAAGCCTCCTGCGATTTCATACCACACTCTAGCTCTTAAGATATCTTTTGTTTTTTCAAGTTTCTTTGCTTTTTCAGCAGCGGCACTCATGGATACACCGATTTTTCTAGGGTCAAGAAACATCGCGTTAAATAATGCTTTATAGCTTTCGTGGTCGCCTCTGCAAATCTCTTCAAGTTTTGTCAGGGATTTTTCTGATTTAACAGTTATTTCTTCTTTCTTTTTTCTTTTAAATCTGTCAAACAAGTCTAAACTTGGCCTCCTTAGCCTCAGTGCATTTTAATTCTTAGACTTTTAGTCTAAGGCAACAGTTAATTTTAAAGGTTTGTTTTGTTTATCAGTAGGTATGCCATATAAATTCACCTTTGACCTTTCAAAGATCTCGCGTTTCTTCTTTAAAGAAATTACCAAGGTTAGCTATCAAAAGGGTATGCATAAAAAAGTTGGTAGAGCCGTTCATGAAATCATAAGGAAATTTAAGATTCAAGAAGCGACTGGTCTCAATCTTTCTGACGCTGTGCTTCTTCTTGAAGACTTTATAGAGATTCAGGCTAAAAATCTTTTGGAAAGAGAGAGGTTTATGCAAACAAGGAAAAGAGCGGTTTTTCTGCCGCATTGTTCTAGGAAGTACATGGATGGTCGTTGTAAGGCTACGTTTAATCCGGACATTCCATCCTACATATGTGCACACTGTTCTCCCAACTGTTTAATCAATAGAACGGTATCCTTTGCTGAAGAGAAAGGTTATGACGTTTATATTTTGCCTGGCGGTTCTTGCATTCAAAAGATTTTGAAGGCAAAGCATTATGAAGGTGTTGTAGCGGTTGCTTGCGGTGAGGAGATAAAGTTAGGTGGGAGAATGCTGAAAAGTATGGGCACATCTGGTCAAGCCATCCCATTGGTGAAAAATGGTTGTGCAAACACCTCTTTTAGCATTGAAACTTTATTTAGCATTCTTTAAGAAGGATCGTTTAGGGACCTTGGCTTTTTAGTAAAAAAAGAGGGGAGAGAGTAGATAATGATGTCAGCATGATCTACTTTTTCTTTCCTCTGGTAGTCTTTCTCTTCGGTTTTTTCTTTATTGTTTTCTTTTTCTTTGTTTTCTTGCTCTTACTGGGCATCAATTACATCTCGGTGGCCGGAGATTTCAGATAATTAGAATCTTTGGTATACGTAACTTTCGCATCCAATGTAAGTCTGACTTTAAAAGAATCTTTAGAAGAATTTTTGAAGGTTGTAAAACTACCTTACAAGTTCTCTTTTCTTCCAGCGTAAGTTCTTACTTCGGCACTTTCTACATTTAACAGCGCTTGGAGCGTTTCTTGCGCCACATTTTCGGCAGATTTTCATGTGGAGTCTGTGCTTCTGTGCAATTGCTTTTTTGATAGGGTCCATTACTGGCATTTACTTTACCTTACATTGTGGTTAAGACTCAAACAATCTACTTCCAAATATACCTTTTTATTGTTGCCTGGTTCTTCGGCTAATTTTTTAGGCCAGAGCTTTGCAAAGAACTTACTCGTGACCATGAGATATTCATTACCATGTTGTCTGAAAAACATCTCAAGAAGGCATTGATTCAAGCATTCAAAAGCCTAGCCACTAATCTTGCTACATCACATGGTTTTTCGGCTACCTTCACGCCTGCGCTTCTCAATGCTTCAATTTTGCTTTCAGCTGTTCCCGCTTTGCCCATTATGATTGCGCCAGCGTGTCCCATGCGTTTTCCAGGTGGAGCGGAACGTCCTGCTATAAAAGCCACTACCGGTTTTGGATAGCTTTGTTCTATGATGTATTTCGCTGTTAATTCTTCCAAGTTGCCACCTATTTCCCCTATCAAAACTACAGCTTTTGTTTGACGGTCTTTCTCAAACATTCTTAATATTTCTACAAAGTCTAGACCTGTTATTGGGTCTCCTCCTAGACCGAGGCATGTGGATTGTCCCAGGCCGCTTCTTGTCAGACTTGCCGCGATTTCGTATGTAAGTGTTCCACTTCTAGAAACAATGCCTACGCTACCTGGTTTGAAAATGTGGGCTGGCATTATTCCAAGCTTGCATTCTCCAGGAGTTACTATCCCTGGGGTGTTTGGTCCTATCACTGTTGCGTTGACTTGTTCGGCGAACTTCATTACGTTGACTGCGTCTCTTATTGGGATGTGTTCTGTTATTGTTACGATTATTCTTATTCTGCTTTCTAGGGCTTCTAGGGCTGCATCTGCGGCAAATGGAGCTGGTACGAAAATTATTGAAGCGTTTGCTGCATGTTTTTCTAGGGCTGCCTCAACAGTGTCGTAAACTGGTATACTGTGGATCTGGGTTCCGCCTTTCCCAGGGGTTACACCAGCAACTATTTTTGTTCCGTATTCCAGCATTAGCTTGGTGTGGAAGCTTCCTTGAGTTCCAGTTATGCCTTGGACGATTACATGTGTGTTCTTGTCAACCAATATTCCCAAGTTGTTTCTCTCCTTCTCATTTCGAGATTTCGACAACCTTTCTTGCAGCTTCTTCCATACTTTCTAGTACATGTATTCTAGCTTCTGTTAGTATCCTTTTTCCTTCTTCCTCGTTTGTTCCTACAAGTCTAATAACCATGGGTTTTACCACTCCAACTTTCTCTTTTGCTTCCAAGATTCCAAGGGCAACTTCATCACAGCGGGTGATTCCGCCTAAAATGTTTATGAAAAGTGCTTTGACATTTGGGTCTGAAAGTACAATCTTTAGGGCTACAGCTATTTTTTTCGATGTTGCACCGCCACCAACGTCCAGAAAGTTTGCTGGTCTTCCATCGTAATACTGGATCGTGTCTAATGTTGCCATTACGAGGCCCGCTCCGTTGCCTATGACGCCTATGTTTCCATCCAGTTTAACGTAGGCTAAGTTATTTCTTATGGCTGATAGTTCTTGCTGGGTGAGTTCGCTTTCGCCTTCTAAGAGTCTCTTTTGGTATTGTTGGTGGCGGAATAGGGCATTATCATCTATTATTATGCGTGCATCTGCTGCAACGAATTTCCCATCACAAGCTTCTACTATCGGGTTCATTTCAATCAATTCTGCATCGTAATCCATGCCAACACTATACAGACGTTCAAAATTTTTTCCTAATACAGAAAGTTGACTGCCAGAGTATCCTATCTTTCTTGCCAACTGGCGGGCATGGAAGGAATGGAAACCATGCTGTGGATTTATTAAGAGTTTTATGACCTTTTCCGGGGCTTCCGCCGCTATTTCTTCTATTTCCAAGCCGCCAACCGCTGATGCAATTGCAACGTAGCTTTGGTTAACTCTGTCAATCGTTACGCCGAAATAAAGTTCCTTCTTTATTCGTATTTTTTCCTCAATCCACACATTTCTGACAAGCATGCCTTTTATTCGCATGTTAAACAGTTTTCTTGCTGCTTTTTCCGCGTCTGGAACTGAATCTGCGAAGAGAATGCCGCCAGCTTTTCCTCTTCCAGCAACGAGCACTTGCGCTTTTATGGCGAAAGGCGATCTTAGCTTGGTTGCGATTTCGCGGGTTTGGCTTGCCTTTGTTACTAGTCCTCCCTTGGGTGTTGGGATTCCGTATTTTGTGAGTATGGCTTTTGCTTCATATTCAAAAAGCTTCATTACAGCTTTCTCCTATTTTATCGGTTCTATAGCGACGTAGGATTTTGTATCTTTTACGCCTTCAATGCAAGAAAGTTTCCTTAGAATTCTGTCAAGTTTGGCTCTTTCAACAATTATAAGGGCGTCAACGTCACCTGCAATTCTGAATGATCTTTGAATGACGAGCCCCTTGATTTTTTTGTACACTTCATCTCTTTTATGAGGAGATACTTTAATGAATACAAATGCTGGGTTTAAGGATATTCCAAGCACGTTTAATCCTGTTTCTGTTACGTCTATGAAACCTCGGCCGGTTCGTATATAGTTTAGATTTCTGAGTTTTCGTAGGTGGATGTTTAGTGCTTGTCTACTAATGCCTAGATGTTTCGCGAGGTCACTCTGCTTCACATGCAAGGAGTACGTGTTTGTAGCCTTGCCTTTTTCATATAACATTTGCAGAAGTTGCATTGAACGCCTTGTAAGCATTTCCAAGATTTCCCTTCCTACATGACTTTTGTTAAGTTCTGATTTTACATTGGTACTGGTTATTTAAGTATTTAGAAAAGACGAACGTACTAAAAACATGCGTCCTTTAACATCCGAATTTTTTTAGATGTAACATTAAACCGTAACTTATTTATTCAACGATAAAAATCGTTATGAAGCCATAGAAAAAGTGAAAACGAGGAGTGAGGCGGTACAAATGTCTGAAAGCAACGCAGTATTGATCGGGAGAAAGCCAGTAATGAACTATGTGCTGGCTTGCATAACTGTCTTTCACGGCGGAGCAAAAGAAGTAAATGTTAAGGCTAGGGGAAGATCAATCAGCAAAGCAGTTGACGTGGTTGAAGTTGTCAGACGCCGATTTCTACCAGATGTGAAAGTCAAAAAGATTGGAATCGGAACTGATCAATTGGCATCCAGAGAAGAGGGTGGCTCGCCCACAAACGTGAGCACAATCGAGATAACCCTAGAACACTGAATGTTGATTCTACTTAAACTCCCGAAGCTCCGCGCCCCTCCTTTATTTGTGGAAGGTGCTTTTCTAGGTGAAAACTGCACTATGCAACTTCTGTTTAAAGAGTGGGATGCTATGCCAAAAGTGTTTGGCGAGAGTTAAGTCTGGCGAAATAAGCGAATCAGACTTGAAAATTGCCCGCTTGCTTTTATCCTTAGAGGATAAATATCCTTCTCTTCAGAATGTTTATTTTCACAAGTCTGTGGATGCTGACAATACGTTGGCAGTAATTGTTGGGCGGGGTGATATTCCTCGTCTTTTGGGTCATGGTGGAAAGATCATTAAGACTTTGGGCACTAAGGTTCGTAAGGCTATTCGTGTTTTAGAGTATGGGGTTGACGATAGAAAGTTTCTAGAAGATTTGTTTGCTCCTTTAAGCATAGTGACGATAAACACTATTTGGCTGCCTGATGGAACAACTGAAACTAGGGTTATTTTGAGGAAGCGGCGTGGGAGACCGTCGCCTTTTAATGTGAAGGCTTTGAAGGCGATCGCCCAAAAAGTTCGCAACATGACTCTACGTGTGGAGTTTGCAGATTAGATGAGCGTGAACTCATGAAGTTGGATTCCATTGGTAACTGGCGTAGGACGCATTATTCTGTTGATGTTAGACCTGAACTAGACGGACAAGAAGTTACACTTTTTGGCTGGGTTCAAGAGGTAAGGGCTTTGGGTGGGATACAGTTCGTGATATTGCAGGATAGGGAAGGAACAATACAGGTCACTGTGTCGCGGAAAAAGGTGAGTAGCGAAGTGTTGTCGAAGTCTGACCTTTTACAGAAAAGGTATAGCATCGGCGTAAGAGGTGCGGTAAAGAAAACTGAGATGACGCCCAGAGGCGTCGAAGTGATACCGAAGGAAATTAGAATTCTCAGCAAAGCCACACTTCGTTTGCCAATTGATATAACTGGAAAAACACCAGCACACATAGACGTTCGACTGGACGCACGAGCGTTGGACCTTTGCCAAGAAGAAAACATAGCTGTTTTCAAGATTCAGCACACAACCGTAGATGCACTACGAAGTTACCTATTTGAAAAAGGATTTCTAGAAGCTCATACTCCGCGCATCATCGCTTCAGCAACTGAAGGCGGGGCAGCTCTCTTTCCTGTGGAATATTTTGAAAAGAAAGCGTTTCTTGCCCAGAGCCCACAATTGTATAAGGAAGAGCTTGTGATGAGCTTGGAAAAAGTCTTCGAAGTAGGACCGTTTTTCAGGGCTGAGGAGTCCCATACACGACGTCATTTAAGCGAATTTGTTTCAATTGATATCGAGCAGGCATTTGCCACGGCTGAAGATGTAATGCAGTTACTTGAACAACTGATGCGACATATTTGCAGCGTCGTTAATGAAAAACGCCACAAAGAGTTGGCAACATTAAAACACAGAGTAAAAGTGCCTGAAATCCCTTTCAAACGATTAAAATATGACGATATTCTGCAAGACTTGAAGCGTGAAGGCATCAAAATTCCGTGGGGTGAGGACATACCAACACCAGCTTTCAGAGCATTAGGCAAGGTTCATCCATGCTTCTACTTCATAACCGACTGGCCGACACATTCAAAAGCATTTTACATTAAGCCACGCGATGATAATCCAGGACTCTGCGAAGGCTTCGACCTAATGTGGAGTTGGATAGAACTGGCTTCTGGTGGAACAAGAATAGCCTCTAGAGAGCTTCTGATAAAAAGGTTAAAAGAGAAGGATCTAAACCCTGAATCCTTCAAACATCATTTGGAAGTCTTTGATTATGGTATGCCGCCTCATGCAGGATGGGCCGTAGGCCTAGAAAGATTAACAATGATGCTGACCGGGAAAAAGAACATAAGAGAAGTTACACTTTATCCAAGAGACAAATTTAGGCTCACACCATGAAAGTTTCAGTAAACCGAAAAATTAGAGCTTTATATTGACTCTTCATGGAAATCTACACATAGAATACTCTGTCTTGTCTTATAGAAGTATCCTACAGAAGGGATAAAACAGACGGTTCCCCTTATTTTCTTAAAGGAGAAAAAAGAGAATGAAGTTTGCTTTATTGCCTCTATTGTTGGCCACCTTGATCATTACAGTTGGCTTCTCAGCCGTAGGCTCAGTCAATCAATCATTGACTTGCTCAGCATGCGACGGAGGTGTAGTTGACAAAACGCCCTGTGAAGGCTTCACAGTAAAAATCAAATTCAAAAACACTGGAACAACTGAGGGCACATGGTCTATCAACGTAGCCTTTGAAGGCGAAGCGTGGACTTGGAGTGGAACACAAAAAACATTAACTCTTGAGCCATGTCATAAGAAAACTTTGACCTGGAATGGAAATGTTCCAGAAGGCGCTCCAATAGAGTCAGTGGCAAGGCTCGTAGTCTATTACGGCGGTTCCTTTGAGACGCTAGACTGGTGGATACACGTGATCGACGGTGCCGAACTAACAATAACCTCAAGCATAGTAGAATAGTCAATCTCGCCGACGTAGTGGTCTATGCTGCTTTGGAGAAACTAACACATTTGTTAGTCAAGGACGCCATCACTGGAGACGTAAACACAGGAGATATTGTATCATTAGCCCCGCTGTATTCTTGGTCAATATCTTAAATCGCGGACGCGATGAGCCAACTTCAGTCTCTGGCAAGTCGCATTGGTACTTGAGCTTGCAGACTGCTTTGTCTGCTCCTTCCTGTCGTAACCATTGAAAACCTTTTTCAATAAGAGCTTCACCTGCTCTACTACTTCTTTCTTTGAATCGCACAGCCGGCTCCCATCTTCTCAATACACCTGCTTCTCTCTGAAGCTTAATTCCTAGAACACCACTGATTTTCTTGCTTTCTTTTAGCGTAGCCATAAGAAAAACGCTCCTTGATTTGCCAAAGCCTCTTGAAATTTGTTCCATCATTTCATGCGGCTATAATCAAAAAGTCCACGTTTTTGAAACCAGTGTGTGTGCTTCATGCCTTTTATCCATGCTCTAAGGTAGTGTTCCTTGGATTTTGTCTCCTTCACTGTTATCCTCTTTGATTGACACGCCTGTCGCATCTTTTTTGGAAACCCTAATTTCCTAAGAGGTTTTTAGTTGAAAATGTTATAAAAGCTGATAAATAACCGCATTCTTATTGCGAAACATGGGAGATCAATTAAGAATCGCCTGTGGAGTATTTGGAGCGATAAACTTCCAAAAACAGTCCATATTTCCTTATATATACTGGGGCTTACGAGCACAAAACCACAGGGGACACCAATCCCACGGGTTCCTAACCTATAGCCGTGGAAAATTCCACGTCCACAGAAAACTAGACCTCGTACCAAAAATAAAAACAAACGCGATCCAAGAATGGTTCGGGCGGTTGCCTGGACACATAGGCATCGGAAACGTCAGATACACAACTTCTGGAAAAACAGACGAAAAATCGTTAATAAAGGGCACACAGCCAGTTACAGCCTCCAAAAACGGTTTGAAATTAGCTGTTTCTTTCAACGGAAATGTTGTTAACACATTTCAACTTAAAAAAGAGATAGGCAAGGAATTTCCGGGGTTCTCTTATGAATGCGACGCAGACCTAGTCTGCCACAAACTCCAAATCGAACTAACTAAAAGCAAAGATATAGCCTCAGCAGTTAAAACGTGCATGCAAGAAATCGAAGGAGCTTTTTCCGTAGCAGGTATAACAGAGGACGGTAAATTCTTTGCGTTCAAAGATCCATACGGAATAAGACCATTATGTGCAGGACACAGTAAAGACTACTCAACGTACGCATTCTCGTCAGAAACGGTCGGTCTAGACATAAACAGCTTTGAAAGAGATTTTGAAATGGAACCCGGCGAACTTGTAACGGTTGCGAGAGACGGCTTCCAAAGGGAAAAACTAGTTAATCACAGATGTAAAGCCTTTTGCGCTTTCGAATTCGCTTACTTTGCTAGGCCAGATTCGCGTTTTGATGAAAAATATGTTTATGAAATCCGTGAGGAATTTGGGAGAAACCTCGTTAGAGAGAATCCAGACATTGTTAAGGATGCAGACATAATTCTCTCTTTGCCGGAAACAGGTAATGATGGGGCTTTGGGGGTTCATGAAGAATCTGGCCTAAAATGGGAGAGGGCTTCCCGCAGACACCGGTACGTGACAGAAAGGGCTTTTATCTTGCTTAATAGAGAGCGGTATTCAACAATTGACAAGAAGATCAATATTCTAGAACCAAAAGTCAAGGGGAAACGGGTCATAGTAACAGACGACAGCATAGTCAGAGGAGACACAACAAAAGCCATAGTGAAGAAACTGCGCAAAATGGGAGTCAAAAAAGTGTACTTGTTTATAACTTTTCCCCGCATAATTGGGCCATGCTTTTACGGAATAGACATGGCAACATACGGTCAACTGATAGGCTCAAAACACAGCTGCGAAGAAATTACAGAGATTATAAGCGCAGACGCTGTGTGCTACCAGTCAATAGACGGTTTCATAAAAGCAACAGGTTTCAGACGAGACCAGCTATGCTTAGCATGTATCACTGGGAAGTACCCGACACCTCTAGCCCAAAAAATCGCAGATGAAATGAAGATAAGATTCTTGAAAGGCTATGAAGAAACAAGAAGGCTTTATGAGATGGTAGAACCTGTGGGAAAGACGTAGTGATAAAATAAATCAAGTTTTCATGTTATCCTTGTAATTCGA
>DAOVMU010000035.1 GCA_030630585.1 Candidatus Bathyarchaeota archaeon
CCTTTGTCCATTTGGGCCTCACGACGCGAGTGCGCCATTTCTCTCATTTCATGAAGATGTTCCTCAGGTTTTTTTAAACGAAACTCGCCTTCCCTCTCTACAATAAAATACTGGGGGTTTTCGGCAATACGATCCTTGAGTATTCGTTCCTCGGTTCGGTCCCAACTCAGATAAGCCTCAGCGGCTCTCCAGCCTTTTTGGACTGCTAGAACTCTTTTTTTTAAGTCATCCGTCAGACACCACTTGTCTAGCGCTTTCTTTGCTATGCCCTCCTTTCTCAGCTCCTCCAGATGACGATAGATGTGATCTCTTTTCCTTCCTACACGATCATTTAAGTACGTCACACTTACTACATCTTGTTTAAGCAAACACTTGATAACCGACCAGTGATTCCTGCACCACGTAACTTGCTGGTCTTCGGTTCTTCCCGGTTTCCTTCCTGCGAGCGCCAACTTTCAACGCCACTTAACTTGCATTCGGGGGACAAATTGTCCCCTCAAAACTTGTATGTTTCCGCTATAATAACGTTTTTGATTGTTGAAAACGAGGTGTTAATGATTGGATGAAGAAGAACTAAAGCAGAAAATTGTCGAGTTTATCCAAGAGGCGAGGAGACCCCTTGATATCAATCACATAGCCAAGCATTTTGATCTTTCTTGGTGGCCCACCTATCGGCTTATCACCGAAATAATCATAGAAATGCTGGAGAGCGACCCCGGCGGTGCGGCGGAGCTGCCGTTTGTTCTCATCAAATCCACGAAGAGCTTCATCATCTTCCCAAAGCACCTGTTACCAGCAGCGGGGGCCAAAATCGGCGGAGGTTAGAGATAGGTATGGAAGCCCCCCATAAGGATCCGGCGAATGTTGGAATGGAAGTGAACAAATGGAGAATGGAATAACAGTAACATTGACAGAAGATGAGCGGCATGCATGCAATGGGCTTTGAAGATGCACAAACTCAGAGAAGAAATTGCGCGATTTAGGGGTTACGCTTAGACGCGTCAAAATCGGCAGGGGAGGGCGGGGGCTTAAATGAGTGAAAGGTTTGAGAGGCGTCCGCCATGAAGAAAGCTGTGTTGAAGAGAGATGAAGTGGAATATTTAGAGTTGGATACTGGGCAAAAAGGTGTGGGGCTTGGATGTGAAGACTGGTTTCTATGGGTGAAGAAAAACGGTAAATGGCAATTCAGCCTTTGGAACCTGATGCCCTATGAAGCGTTAACTTCTTGGATCACCCTTGACAGTCTAGAACAGCTCAGATTCTCTTCTCGCGCTAAGCCCCTCCGCGACCAACTCAAAAGCAGATGGAGTAATGTAAGTGAGATTTTAGAGCGGATTCAGATTGAGATTCTGTATAGAAAAGACGAATGGGCAGCAAAGAGGAAACCAGTACTTAAGAAAAAACTCGACTCCGAAGAGAATCTGATCACGAAGTTTCTGGCTGGAAAGGATATCCATGAGTTGAGACCAGCGATAGATTACAGACAAGACATCGGTTTAGTGTATAGTGCTTCTGTTTTCCTAGAAGGCAGTAAGCAAGCTGTCTTCTGCGGGCTTAACAATCAATTTAGACAAGTTATAGAACCGCTGGAGAAGCAAGAAGACGAGCAAGATAATGATAACAGTAAACTAGCCAGTTTTGTTGTTGTCAATGAAGATTATGACCGTGCGGTGTTACTTGCTTATTCAGAGGCGAAGAGATTAAGTTATATGCCAAAAGGAGACCTTGGCGAGGTTTTTGCGAGATTGCTTCTAGGGATACAGCAGTACCTGTATACAAGAGACACACGCTACCAAACACTAATCACATGTTGGATTATCGGAACCTATCTTTTCCCAATGTTTTACAAATACCCATATCTAGAGTTTAGAGGTGCTCGGAGAACTGGGAAATCTACAGCATTAGCCTTAATCAGTCAGTCCGCTTTCAATGTCCCCAAAAAAGGCAAACTTGTAACACCCTCAGAAGCCTCTCTCTTTCGGCTAGTAGAAGCGTGCAGACCAACACAAGTAATTGACGAAGCAGACTACATGAAATATAAGCAGTATGCTAGTATGAGAGCAATAATCGAAGCAGGATTTGAAAGAGGAGCTGTAGTTCCAAGAGTCGACAAAGAAAACCCTCAAACTCTAGTGTTTTGCCACGCTTACACTCCCAGAGTATTCAGTTGTAGAGGTGAGTTGTTTCTCGAAGATAAGAGCATTCCAATAATAATGGAAGAACCAGACGACATCAAATACTCCAAGAGACGAAGCAAGCTAGATGAAGACCCCCGGTTTGCAGAGATTATTAAACGCATGATCCCTGCTTGTCTGCATTCAGCCCCAAAAATCAAAGAGGTCTATGACGACCTTGAGCCTTCTAGCAGTTTGTATGGAAGAGAATTTCAGCTATGGAGACCTTTACTTGCTATCTGCAAAATTGCTGAACCAGAAGAATACAGCAACTTAATGAAGTTAGCTGAGGAAATTGTGCAATTCAAAGAGGAAGAAGGTGAATCTGGTCAAATAGAGACTGTTTTACTACGCTGTCTTATGCAAGAAGATGGGGGATTTCTCAATATTACGCTAAAAGGGTTAACTGAAAAAGTGCAAGAAAGTTTACCGTGGATACAAACTTGGCATCCCGTCAAAAATGCGCTAACAAACCTTCAGATAACAAAAGCACGTTGGAGCACCAGCGAAGGGGTCAAATACAAGTTAGACTTGGAACGAGTGAGACAAAGAGCTGGAAAGCGAGGAGTAACCGCTCTTCCTTGTGAACCTGAGGTGGCAGAGGAAACTTCTGAAATAATGTTTAACGTCAAGACTTGGTGCCGAAACCACAGAAATGAACGTAGCGAAATAATCCTGGAAGACTTGGTCAAATTCGTTAAGGAAGAAATCCAGCAGGATCCGCAACGTGTGATTGAGAAGGCGTTTGAAACTGGAATTTTGATGAAAAGTCCTGAACTCGGAAGAGCAGTGGTTGTGTAAGGTGGCTTCTTAAAATGGTTCAATATCAACGTTCTTTGGTTCCGCATTTAGGTAAGGAACAAACATGGAAATATTTGCTAGGCATACCAGTCAAGGGAAAGTTAAGGGATTTTGACTTATACGGCGAATTCTTCGATGACAACACCAAATCCTACTACATGACTGGAAAATTCAGCTTCACAGGCTATTGGCGTGCTGGAAGACTTCCAAACTGGAAGTTTGATGAAGCCTACGAGTTTGCACATGAAGAATGTGGCATCAAAGAAAAGTGGAAACGAATGGTTATTTGGAACCGCCTTTTCGATTGCAGCAAGGAAACACTTGAACGTTTGAAAAGACAGACGACATGTGAGAGAAAACGTCACGTAATATGCAAGTTGTTAGAGTTGAAAACAGAGGTGTCTTAATGCGTGACTATGAGAAGCTGCTTAAAAGGCTCATGTTGAAGAGAAAACGAAGAAAGAAAAAGCCATAGGGATCTTCCGTCTTGAACAACACTGAAACCCCCCTTGAAAGAGAGAAACACAAATTCATGTTTCACACAATACTCTACAGAGCTGAGACGATAAAACAGGTTTTGAGTAAAGACCCTTTAATACATTACTCAACGTTCGGTTTCCCCCCTCAAAACGCTGAAGACCTAAAAAGATTGAGGGAAAAGAAGTTCTGGCATGATATTATGGAGCATGTTTACACCGAAACCATTGAATGGCCGATAATTAATGTTTTCCGAAATCACTGGCGACCACCCAGGCAGGCTGAAGAGGACACGTTGCTCACACGTGAGCGGTGAGAAAATCTCACGCGTGAGATTTCCCATAGAAACCCCATGAATCTCTAACAGGCTGATAATTGTTCGATACCGTTGAACCTTTTCGCTATTTGGCTCCAAATACCACTAAGCTGGAACATTCTTTCGGAAGTTAATACGCACAAGTGCACGCGTATTTCTATTGGTCTCTGTACGCTCTAACTAAATATAAAGAAGTGTCAGCAAGAACTTTCTGGACAATTTTCTTTTCGCTTTTAACCTTCATTCTAGAACCTCCCATTACCCTTTCTTTCTTAAGTCCAAGTTAGCGTTCGCGACGGAAGACTGGACATCACCAAGACCCCGCAGCCTTTGGTACCCCTGTTTTATCCGGGCGAATTCTTCCGTTACGTCTTTTCCGTTCTGCCTGCTGCGATGAGAAGAGCCTATGCCTGGAACGTCCACGTGCAGGTTAACCGTGACCTTGTCTTTGCGGGGGTCAAGGATTATGACGTGGAAGTTTCGACGTTTCCACTCTGAAGACGAGAACAACATTCCACGCACTCTCCGGTAGCCTAGATTTTCAAGTGCCTTAATCAGTGTTGGGGGATGTAAGGACTTATCTATCCGCATCGTTTCCACATCTGACGTAGAAGAAAAAAGGGTGATGTTTTTAGCCGACAAGCACTAACGTGACATCGATTGTGTCTGTGGTAGTTGCGTTTGCCCACCAGAATATATCCCACTGCACGCGCCACATCCCACTTTGAGGTAATGACACTGATGTACTTGATTCAACGTCGCCAGTGCCAGGAACCAAATGGATCGTGTCGCCTTGCGGACCTCCCGCTTCGTTGTACATTGTTACGTTAATATATCTGAGTGTGGTTTGGCTATCTCCATCCCATTCATGAAGTTTGAGCTCAATATTGTGGGAAACTGAGTCACCATTGGTAATGTTGACCGCTTCCGTGTAGGTTACGAGAGAACCGTTTCTCCCTTTCATATCACTGAATGTTACTTCTTCTCCGCCTGGTTCAACTACCCCACCGCACAAAGTGGTGTTTCCCGCTGCTGCAAATTTAACGTAGTAGCCTTCCACAGTTACATGCGAGTACATGAACATCTGGCTGTAGATTTGTGCACTTACAGCAGCGATGAGCAGAGATGAAATCAATAGAGTTAGCAGCTTCAAACCTTTCTTCATTTTCTGTGGTTCCATTTTTATTCACTTCTCCTCTTTTTGTCGGTTTCTGACATATAACTTGTATGAAGAGAGAATCATTATTGCGGGTATCTAAGCCTTTTTTCGCCGCGCTGGATCCGGCCTGTTACTTCTCTTCAAAAAGAAACTGTTAAGGCATTGAGGCTGAGTCGATTAGCTTGTCGCCGAGCGCGTGCTTCAGCAGTTTCCACTTTCAACTTTTTCATGCACGATTTCATGCGTCAAACTTTACTAAAATACATAAAAAAAGGGAGTTAAACACGTTTGTTCTTGCGACGCACCTTCTCAACGTATTCAGCGAACGTCTTGCTCCACTGGTCTGACGTTATTTCCCAAACTTCACTTGGCGGCAACAGATGGTCTCTTCGCCATACTTCTCTCACAACTATGAATATCACCGGCGACAATCCGATAAACATTAAACTGATCGCCCAGTACCCATAAAGACCGGTAAGACATAAGCAAGCGAATATCCACGCACACTGTATCCAGAAAGCAGCTACTAGCATGGGAATCTTCATGACCATTGCTGTTTCAGTGATTGCGTTGACTAGAATATCAAGCAGTTGACGAAGTCGCCCTTTCATTTAGCTCACATCGAGATATACCGTGTCAACAGCGAAGGCTACGCCAACCAAACTGATTATCAAGAACAGCGACAGAAAAGCAATTTTTAATGGTTTAGCCTTGCTCTTCACGGTGACGAGAATACTCCAAGCAAAGACCAAAGCAAAGCCGACACTCGTAAATCTCCTTCCCTGGCCAGTCTCCCAATAAGGCTTCCACTTTTCAAACGAATGAACATCTAAGGCTAATGCCACAGTATAGATCACGGTGATAATTATCAACACTAGAACGGAGATCCGAAACTTCGACATCAGGATTCTTAGCATTTAGCTCTCCTTCTCTCCTTAATCACCATTACCGCTATGGTCGTAGCCCCTGCTATCACAAGCAAAATTCCTAGAGGTGTCGTCAACAATAACAAATTTGGCCATGCGTCAATAACTGCACTCTCAAGCGTTCCTGTGAATATCAATACTCCGATATACAACGCTAGAACAATAGGAATAAGTATTCTGTCCTTCATTCTTATTCCTCTGTCTTTAACTAGGGGTTTCATCGTATTTATGTAAAAAAAGGGTGGAATTTAGGTATGTGTTTTGCGGTTGTAGCCGTTTATTTCGAATATGAAGCATGTTGTTTCGCATTCTGCCTCTGCGAATTTTAGGTTTATTGTTTCTGTGGGATTCAAGTCTACGCGGTTGTCGTCATCAAACCGGAGAGTATGCTTCACCTTTCCAAGTTCACTGTGATAAGCGTAAGTTAACGGACACAAGTGCCACTCTCCTTCACTGTCAACAGCGTACAGCTTAACCTGGTCTATGTGGCTTGTATTGTTGTCCAGTTCCCATAGCTGAAGGTTGTAAACGCCGTTTTCTAAGGCTAAAGTGTTCTGTATCCAATGCTGAACCGTTACGTCAGACTCAGCGTGAATGTCAAGTATACCTTCTTCAACATAGGCTGTTCCGTTCCAAACGAACAATGTTGGACAAGAACCGCCTCCGCCACCACCGCCGCTGGTAGACTTGAAGTGGGCTTCTAAAGTGTGGGGTTGATCCATCGTGATTTCTATCGGATTTTGCATGTACATTCCTCCATCAAGAACCCAATAGTCAAAACCGTAGCCATAATATGCAGTAGCTGTAACAGTCACAGCTTCACCATAACTGTAAGTGTAGGTTCCAGGCGCAGGGCTAGTGGTGCCGCCTGAAGTTGTGGAGATGGATAACGTATGGCATGCCCAAAGTAATGTGTCGGTTTCAAGTGTGGTACCATCGGATGTAGGATAGAAATGTACGTGTTTGCAGTAATAATTTGCGTCAACATTTTCGTAGCAATCTCCGCCCCATCCAAGAGTGTTATCCCAATAAGAATTCTCGCCATCTGTTGAATACGCGAAAGATACATCAGTCCATGAGGAATCGCCGAGTTTGATGTATCCAGGGGCACTCAGTTCTGATTCCCAACCAACACATCCAATGTCATACTCGCTCCACGCACCGAAAAATTGCAGAAACTTCACAGTGTTGGGCAGCGGTAACGGACCCCATTTTCGCCCCTGAATGCCAGTTTTGAAACAGTGAATAGCCGTTTCATTTGGAGTGTATTGATTCAGAAGCCAAGTGGTTCCATCTACTTCCGCGTAGTAATCTAAAGTTTCGTCTGTCCATTGCATGGTTAGAGTCACAGAAGAGTCAATCGTAAGACTGGGAACATATGTATTCCAGCTGTAGATAGATTTTGCATATCCAGGCAGACAATGTATCCACTCGTGCCCTTGAAAAACCGTCGCGTGGAAATACGGTTGTGACAAATAAGGAGCCACCCAAAGACTAAAAGTATATCCCCAGTCAATTGCGTAACAATCTCCATGCACACTGTCTGGCCCTTGAGTAGCAATTCCAGCCATCAACCAATTGTCATTTTGAATCACAGACGTATCTGTACCATCAAATGAAACCGTCACATGGACTGCGCTTGCATCGCCGACTGTTTGGTCCTCCCCAAGATAGTTCGTTGTCATATAGCATCCTACGTAGGGCTGACTGCTGTGGTTTCCTTCAACCCAAACTTCGAGCATTGATTCACATTCTTCAATCAATGGACTGTTTTGTCCTTTCACTGGAGTGGGGAAGAACAGCACTAATAAGCACAGGACTAACACTAAACTCGCAATGTATTTCTTTGACACTAATATTCCTTTTTGGCGACTGCATTTTCCAAAGCAGTGTTTATCTTTCATTCATTTTCACTTATTGTGGCTTTTTACAACGTTTTCACTCTTTTAAGCCGGAGAGGCACGTTGTAACGCCCTTTCCACACAAAAAGTGAAGCTTATTTGTTGTGGGGGCCATCTTTCTCCCTTACCATCATTTTAAATATGGGTGAAAGCATAAAGAGAAAGCCTGCAAACATCCAAAGGATATCCCCTATCCATACCGCTAAACAAACTTTTAGAATGAGGTCTGCAGTCTCTACGTTAACCATTTGTATAACATCCAAATAATTGGTGTAGATCCACCAAGCCCTGTAGATTCCCCAGAAAAAGAAAAAGCCGCCAACAACCATTAGGGGAAGCCACCATTTAAGAACTCCTGTTGGAGATTTTCGCTCTCTTACGAATGCGATGATGCTGTAGGCTAAGCCCGCAGCCAGAGGTAAAATCGAAAGGAACGCATCCCGCATGTACAGTATGCAACGGTCAGGGTCCGCTTCCAGTATGTAGATAATGCGATACTCACCTAAATCTATGGCTATCCCAAGACCACCGAAGAAGGACACCACGAACGCAAGCGATAAGATAAGTAAACCAACTTCAACACGATACTGCATTTTTCCTTCTCCACTTTTTATTTTGTTTCATCCGGCCCTGACCATTGAGATTAAACTGAATAACGTTGCTTCAACATTTCGACCTTGTGTAGCTTTAAACCACAGAATTCCGATTATTATGAGACTAAATATCAAAATGAATGCGCTGATACCGATAATAATCTTTGTTCGTTGTAACACCTCAGTTCTCTGTTTTTCTGTGCCTGTCTCAACCTTTTTACGTTTTTCTTGCATCCTCTCTTACCACCTTTTGTTCTCTTTCTGCCCTTCCTTTAGGGCTAGGCGGTGACACGCCTCCAATGGATTAACCGCTGGTTTCTTTCTTTTCCTGTTCCATAAGTTGAAGTAAAGCGTATTCGATAGAATGACTGCGACTCGCAAACCTCAGCTTCTCAACTTGCTGGTCTATCCAATTCACAATGTCTTTTCTAACCGTGACTTGAAGTCTTTTCTTAACCATTTCAACCAAACATTACTCACATCTGTTTATGCTTATTGCCTTTATACTCATACATACACTATCATACACAAAGTATAAATACCTTTGCCTACACCAATATACACAGACATACACAAGAGGTAAGATATGAAATGAACGAAAAAGAACTCAGGAAAACACGGTTCGAAATAATAGTCGCCATGCTCAACAACGACTCGCTTCTCAGAGAACAGATTCACGCATACTTCAAGTAAGAAGAGATGGTGAAGATGACAAAATATTCGAAAGAAGACATCAACAAAATCATCGACCTGAAAGGCGCTGACGGTAAACAGATAGATATCTTTGATTTACACGGTGTCTTACACGTTGGCAACAGTGAGAACGGCGCATGGGATTTGAGTAAGACCTACACGTGTTTCAGCGAGCACAGCTTAGGCATTAGCCCTGAAGATTTCGATGGGTGCGAAACAGAAGACGACGTCAACGAGCAATTCCACGACTCATTGAAGATGATAGTTAAAGAGAGATTGTTATAATGCTGATTCGGAAATCACGGTTGAGAATGACTCACAACAATCTCTTTGAGTGGAACCCAGGCAACGGCCGATGGTATCCGATAAGCCGCCGCAACATAGTCTTCAGAGCACCGGCGATTATTCAGAGAGTCTTGTTCAACACGATGCTCCAGAACAAAACCGTCCAGGTGAAAGCGAAGTGTGCGAAGCCCAAGCTGCACGTTCTCTCAATCGACCTGCCTGGGATATCAACGATTCAAACAGCGCTCAAACCTTTCAGAACGATGCAAGAAATTATGAACGTGCAAACAAGCCTCAGCGTGTTCTTGAAAGGGAAGGAACTATCTTGAAGGAAGTGACAGGGTTGAAAGAATTTGAGGGTAAGCAGGTTCAAACTAAGCTGATGAAGGGGTTGTTAGACCTTATAGTGTTGCAACTCTTGAACAAGACGCCGATGCACGGCTATCAGATCATAACAGAGATCCGCAGAAGCTTCAACGTGTACTTTGGGCCAAGCACTATTTATCCGCTGTTGCACACGCTTCAGAAGAAAGGGTATGTGAAGAGCGAATGGAACATGAGTGGCGAACGACCGCGGAAAGTGTATATGTTGACGGCTGAAGGCCGGAAGCTGCTGGACTTCACGGAAGACTCGTTTAACCTGATTTGCAGAAAACTCACGTTAGAAACAGAAGTTATAATGGCTACAGACCTATTAATCCAGGCATAAATCGATGGAAACTTTGCGATGACATCATCGAATTCGCTCACGTGTGAGCAAGTTTCCATCTGTTCTGAGACTTAACCCAACAAACAAAATTTATTACAGAATAAACATTCCATAGGTTCTATTAGATTCTGAAGAGATCTTATAAGTGAACAACATTCTATGGGTGCAGAAGCCACATTTTATCCATAGAAAATGACATTTCAGAATTGAAACAGTGAAAACAAGCTTCTTTCATGGAAATAAGCCTAAAACGGAAAGGTAATAATGATATTAGAGAAACGTGGTGTGCTGATTGAGGACATGTGTCCTCATATTGCTAAGCTTGTGCCATATCTTGAATAGAAAGATTACGGCATGAACATTGTTGAGCTTTAAAGTTACTAGCTAGTATAGACTAGGGAACTGAAACGTTTGGGGTTTAGCGCGTGCGAGATGCGAGTGGATGTCTCCTACATGTCTGAGAATTCCTTAACATTAAATGAAAAGGCTGTAAAGAAAAAGGGTGTTGTTCC
>DAOVMU010000088.1 GCA_030630585.1 Candidatus Bathyarchaeota archaeon
ATTCGGGGTGGAAGGTTTGCCTATAATAAAGGAAGGAGACGATTTGGCTGAACTTGTTTGCGGCAACGCTGGAAAGCAGGGAATTCATGTTGAAGACGACGACGTTATAGTGATCACGCATGTTGTTGTTTCCCGGGCGGAAGGAAACGTTGTGAATCTTGACATGGTAGAGCCTTCCGAATTCGCGAAAAGCTTGGGACAACGACTCGGCAAGGATCCAGCCCTTGTTGAAGTTGTTCTCCGTGAGTCAAAAAGTATTGTTAGGATGGGGAATGGAAACATAATCACTGAAACTAACCATGGGTTCATTTGTGCCAATGCTGGGGTAGATATTTCTAATGTTGCAGGAGAAAGAAATGTTGCCTTGCTGCCTAGGGACCCTGATCGTTCGGCACAGAGAATTAGGAGAAAGATGAAGCTTCTGACGGGAAAGGACGTTGCCATAATTGTTTCTGATACGCATGGTCGACCCTTACGTGACGGTCAGATTAATGTAGCTATAGGTGTTGCTGGAATTGATCCTATTCGAGATCTGATGGGAGAAACAGATTTGTTTGGTTATGTTTTGAAAGTGAAGAGAACCGCAATCGCTGATGAGTTAGCCTGCGCAGCTGAATTGGTGATTGGACAAGCTGCAGAAGGAATTCCAGTTGCAATAATTCGCGGATACACGTACCTGAAATCAGAAAAGGCGAGGGCAACTAAGCTGATCAGACCAAAGGAGAAGGATTTGTTTATCTGATTTTCACGCTGGTTTGAGAGAACGGTCTTTTCTAGTAGCTAAGATATTTGCAAAAAACATGGTTGAAAGTCGTGACGTCATGCCTAGGATTAGCGATGAAGCTTTTCCAAGATTTTCAGTTTTTTTAGGCCATCTGTAACTGAATCATCCCTAGTATTGTGGAGAACTAACGCGCACAATTATCCGCGTTCGTTACCGTTTCGTGTTTCTGTTGTTTTTTATTGGGAAGTAAGAATGTTAGGATTAAAATGGCTGAAATACGCGCATAATGACTGTTATCATGAATCCTGTTCCTAGGGCTAAGGCTACTAGTCTTAGACGTTTTCTTTCTATTACAATGTTTCTTGAGTATTCTGTTGAGGAGGATATCAGTTCAGACGTTATTAATAGGATAATTGCCGTAACAGCTAGCCATAGGCTTACGTCTGATATGGATAGGGGGAAGTTCATTTTTTAGCCTTCTATGAAACGGTACCAAACTTCGATTGTTTGGCCGTCTAGAGATGTCTTGTCTTGGTGGATTGTAACTATTTTGCCTGTGGTTTTGGCTATTGCGCATGCTATTGCACTTACGAGGGGGCATCCTAGAAAATGTATGCTTTTCAGGTTTTTTTCTGTGCTGTAGAGGTTTTTGTATGTGGAGTCAAGGATTTTTAGGTGGATTTGTTTGTTTTCAGTGTTCATTTGGATTTCTTTGGCTAGTTGGAAGTTTTCAAGAATTAGTTTGGGAAGGCTTTCGCACAAGTCGCTGATCTCTAGTTTTGTTATGTCTGTTCTTAGTTCTTTTTCAAATTGGGTTAGAAGACCTAAACCTGGTGGAGCCGCTAATATTCCTTTTGGGTTTTTGAGTAGGAACTTGCTTTGTGCAATTTCTTCTATTTGAGGCATGTCAACGCCGCTGTCGGCTGAAATGAAGACTGTCATGTTTTTGAGGCCTTTGAGATGTTCTGGTAAGTAGACTTCCTTTGGGTAGGGTGGTATGTAGTAGCTTTTGCCTTTGTATTTTAAGTCTTTGATTATTCGGTCAATTGTGGAGTAAGATGAAATTGCCGTGGAATCTAGGAGGCTGCTTTTGACGTATCTTATGGGTCTTATAAAGAGGAAGAGGGCCCCCCAAAAAGTTAGACCTAAACCGATAAAGGCTAAGACTTGCGAGTTGTTGAGTATTGAAAAAACCAGCGAAAGAGCGCCGGGAACCAGAAATGCTATGCTTATTTTGCTGGAAGGGACACGTTTTGCCTTTCTGAGTTCCAGCTTCAGCTTTTCAGTGTCTGCTTGCAGTTGTTTGATTGTTTCTATTAGATATTGTGTACTAGTTAATTCAACTATTTTGTCCTCTGTTTCTTCTGTTGTCTTCATTTTGTCGGCGCACACATCTTTGAAGAACAAAATACGTTAACAATCTTTTAAGGTTTCTAGATGCTTAGTGCTTAGCTTTCCATACTAATCTGGGTCTGTTTTTAGCAGAGATAATGTCCCTTTTTATGAGTCCGTATTCTTCCAGGCGGCTTAGTATGTCAAGCAACTTGTCAGACTTCATGCGTTTTCCTGTCTTTCTTTTAAGGATTGCGCTGATTTCGCTTGTTTTTACTGCCTTTTTTTCTTTGGTTAGGTTTGAAACGATTTGGAGCACTAGTTTCTCGTTCGCAGAGGCGAAATTGTTGAAAATTTTCAAGTTGTTGGTTCTTTTTCTCCACTCGTTTGAGTGTTGCACTGTTTTTGTGAATGCTACGAAAGCTATTGACAAAGCTAGCAGTAATTGTTGGGCAGGAACACCAAGGGAGACTAGAGACTGACTTTTTAACGGTTCCCAATAGGACGCAATTTGTTGTCCAATAGTCAATAGTTCGTCTTCAAGTTGTTTGTGGTCTGCTGTGTTTGGAGCATAAGTTATCAAGCTGATTCTAACATATTTTTGTTCCACTGTTAAGCCCATTTTGAATGTTGCTTTTTCGTACCAATAAAGTGTGACTTGCGAGTAGTTTTTCGGTACGTATATTCCTTCCTCGTCTGTAAAGACGAAATAGCGGGCTATGATGGGAACGTTTTCCAAGAGCTGTATATCTCTTGAATCCAACACTGATATCAGAGGGTATCGTCCTTGGGCTGTTTGCCATGCTACTAGGCATACTTCCCAGCTGTGAAGGTTTGAAATACTGCTTGCAACGCCCAGGTCCACATATACTGTTGTACTTGACCTGTTAATTGGAAAGTAAGCGTACATGAGCGAAGCATCTTGATGTGCTATTTTTTCGTAGTTTGTGTCTCGATACAGGAATCTAAGCGTGTAATCCGAGATTTCAGGGAAGACGTTTGTTGCGTTATCCCCGCTTATGTTTGATGAGACTTCTATGGTTTCTTGAGCGATGGCGAATGTTGGTGCTTGAATGCTTAGAGTTATTATTGAGCAACCAAGCAACAATAGAAAGAGTTTCGCCCAGAATTTTTGTGAAATCTTGGTGTGAGATGGGTTGAGGAATTTTCCGCAGTTTGAGCAGAAGTTTTCGATGTTTTCTAAGCTTGTTTTGCATTGTGAACATGGTGATTGCTTTTCTGGTTTTGGGAGAACCTGTATCTTCAGAATCTTTTCCGCTATGAGAAGAATGAGTAGCATTCCTATGAAAGTGAGCAGTAAGCCTGCGACTGTGTGAAATACGAGCATGGCTGTTTCTTCGCCGAACCAGTATCCGACGGAAACGATTGCTGTTATGCGCATGATGTTCAAGATTTCAAACATGAAGAATCCGAGTACAAACACCAAGATTTTCTTCAAGACTGAAGCTGAGGCGACAAAAGCTAGGAAAGAGGCGAACATGGCGAATGCTATCAGGGTGTATATTCCTGAGCATGGAAGGTCGATTGAGAAGGACAAGGGTTGTCCTGCGGAGGTGGTGAGGGCAATTGTTGGGGGTCCGTAGGCTGAAGATAGTGTGACTGGCAAGCCTAATGTCTTCAGTATGGTGTAAGAGGCTTGGGTGTTGAAGTTGGCCATTGCTCCGCCTATGGTGTACATGAATTCTGTGGGTGGCGGTACTAGAAACAAAAGGAATAGGATTGGGAAAATCAGTACGATTAATGTTTTTAGGTTGAATAGAATCAGTGTGATGCCCATGATGAAAATTGAGATTGAGAAAAGATGATATTCTAGTGGATAGAAGGTGTGGGAGCCGTACCAGTATAGAAGGAATGCGATAAGGCATAATGCTATTCCGATGACTTCATCTAGATATTGTATCCTTGTTTTTTTGCGAAGCTTTTCCAAGGCAAGCGAAGCCTTAACCATATCCTTTTTTAGGTAGAAGAGGAAACCTGCGAAGAAAGGTATTAAGAGTACGTGGCTGAGAGCCTCAGTCTGTAAAGCTTCGTTCATAAGGATTTCAAGATCATGCCAGTAAACAATTAGGATCAATAGCATTATCAGGGCAGCTGAAAGAATGTGCTGATAGTAGGCTTTTGCGTTTGCAGCTGTTTTATTCAATGCATACCTTATCTTTTTCTTCAAGATGTTCCATCCGTTTGGTTGAATATTAATTCAAGTTTGATTAGTGTTTTTCGCACGCTACTAGAAAAACGAGGTAGTGTTCTATCTCTCTGTTTTGTGTTGTACATATTCGTCTTGTGTGGAAAAAAGGCTTATACAGCTTGGTTACTGTTGCATTGGGTGTGAGAACTGTTTGCTTGATACGCTAACTATTGGTCTGTTGTTTAATCTGGCGCATCATTTCCGGTTTTTTTTGAATCTGTCATAAAATGCATATTGAACAACGTTATTGACCTTCTGCTTTATGGTGTTAGGTGAGTTTGTGTGAAATTTGCTTTGAAGATTGTTTTGAGAATTTTGATTCCGTCGGGGAGTATTCTAAGTCCTGACGCGTTGTATTTTCGTTTGCTGCAGCTTATTGGTTTTTCTTGGTAGGTGAAACCGTTTTTTAATCCTTTGACTGTGATTTCGGTTTCAATTTCGTAGCCAATGGATACCAATCTAGTTTTTCGCAGGACTTCTTTTTTGAAGGCTCTGAATCCTGTTTGGCTGTCTGTGATCTGTTTTCCTGTAAGTATCCTGATTGTGATGTTGAACAGGGAGTTGCCTAATCGCTTGAGTCTTGTTGTTGAATTTTTTCCATTGTAACCTAGAAATCTTGAACCTGCTACGATGTCGACGCCGTTGAATAATGGGTGGATAAGGTCAGGTATTTCCTTAGGTCTGTGTGCGCCGTCAGAGTCAACGGTGACAACGATGTCTCCTGTTGCATAACGAAATCCCTTTCTTAATGCGTATCCTTTTCCCCGATTTCTTCCATTGGACAAGACTGTTGCTTTGTATCTTGAGGCTATTCTTCTAGTGTTGTCGGTGGATCCGTCGTCGACGATGATGATTTCGTATGGCATTGCTAAGCTTTCCATGGTTGATATTGTGTTTGAGATAGTGTCCCCTATGGTTTTATCTTCGTTGTACGCTGGGATAATCACTGATATGGCTAAGTCTTGCATCGCCCTCTCCTTTCTTTTGCGTAAAAGACGCAGACGAGCATTTAAGCTTGTATGGAATATGGATATAGAACTTTCCTGAAATGATATAGAAGATTCTATCAGATATACCAGCGTTTCCTTTCGTGTTTTACATAAACCCCAAAAGCTTCGCTTGTAATCAAGCATTATTATTCTTTAGCATAAATGTGTATGTCAAAGCTAAATCTTTGAACGTTTTCGTTTATGATGTAATTGATGAACTGGATGTTGTCATAAGCCTGCAGGGTGAGGGTGACGTAGATTTTTTCACCTGGATTGACTGGTGTGCCAGCATAATCCCACGTGAGATTCATAGCAAGTGGACGCTTTATATAGGTGGCGAGGGATTCAGTGACGTTTCTTCCCTCTGAGTCTCGAAACGTCCAGTTTTCGGTTTCAAGTATGAGAGTTGTTTTTATGTTGCTCTCGCTTTGGACGTAAAGTGAATGGGTTGTCAGTGTTCCTGGATAAATCGTGCCCCAGTCAATGTATTCTATTGAAGCTTTGAGGCGTGTTGTGCGGATTGTGCCAAGGCTTGGAAAAGTTAGATTATCTACGCTAGTTAGCAGTATGGAGATTCCGGTGGTTAATGCTACTGTTATTGCTGCGACAACCAGTATCAGCAACAGGGTTTTTTTTGAATGACGTAGGAACTTGACTAAAGAGTTGAGGAATTGTTCAACACGTTTCCTCAAAGCCGTCAGTTCGTTGGGCATACGATTCATAACCTTTTGTGTTAATTAGGCAATTGTTGTCATATTAAGGCTTTGGAAAAAGATAGATGTTTCATTTTCTCTTGATGAAACGAAGATTTGCTACTCTCTCTATCAAAGCCAGTGGGATATTGATCATCTTTGAAATGATTCCGAGACCGGAGAGCATGGCTCTGAGGTTGTGGATGTCGGTTTGGTTGATTGCACCAAGGATAGGAGCAGCAAAGAAGTAGGTTGTCAGGAACACCGTTCCTCCTATTGCGAGTATTATCCAGTCAGCTACGTGAAGGAAGTTTATGGATAAGTATGTGGTTATGGTTGAGATGGCGGATGCGATGAATATTTTGGTTGAAGATTTATAGTCTGCTTTGGTTCCGTAGCGTTTCCATATCCAATGAAGACCTAAAAACGTGCTTGGTACTCCGGCGAAGACTGTTCCAAGTATTACACCCACTATTCCCAAGGTAGGGATGAGGAGGAAAGCTAGGGGAAGGCCGAGGGATATTGTTAATATGCTTAGTTTCATCAGCATTTTTGTTTCTCCAAGGCCGGCTAAAAGGCTACCCATGCTTAGGCTTCCGAAAACC
>DAOVMU010000119.1 GCA_030630585.1 Candidatus Bathyarchaeota archaeon
GCCGACAACCCTCAAAAAAACTGGTGAAGCAACCACTGAAGAACTGCTTAAAAAAACCGCAAAAATACTGGACACGATGCTGATCCACGGCACAACAACCATAGAAGCAAAAAGCGGATACGAAATGACCTATCACGGCGAGATCAGACAACTAGAAATAATTGCCACTCTTAACAAGACGCATCCAATCGACTTAGTTCCAACCTTTCTAGCTCAAGGAGTCTCCTACGAATATGAAAACAGGGTTGACCAATTAACAGATGAAATAGTGGAAAAATGGATTCCAGAAATCGCGAGGAGAAAACTGGCTGAATACTCCGATGTTTTCTGCGAAAAAGGATACTTCAACGTGAAACAGTCACGGCGGATACTGGAAGCTGGTAGAAAATACGGCATGAAACTAAGGATTCACGCAGACTGGCTCGTTCACAGCGGAGGAGCAAGGTTAGGTGCAGAATTGGGAGTTGTCTCCGCGGACCATCTAATCTTCACACCTATGGAAGAAATTGAAGCCTTAGTAAACAAAGGAGCCATAGGAACTTTCTTGCCAACCACACCGTTCTGTTATTTAGGCACTTATGCAAAAGCGAGAGAAATAATCAACAGAGGATTACCCATTGCATTAGGGACGGATTTAAGCGCAGCAAACATGTGCGAATCAATGCAGATGATGATGACCATAGCAATCCTTCAGATGAAAATGACCACAGAGGAAGCGCTCGTAGCATCAACGATCAACGCAGCCCACTCAATAGAGAGAGCTCATGAAATAGGAAGCCTAGAGGAGGGAAAGAGAGCAGACATCGTCATCTTCGACGCCCCAAACCATAAGTTTTTCCCATACCACTACGGCGTAAACCTAGCGGAAAAGGTTTTCAAAAACGGAAAATTGGTAGCTGAAAAAGGAAGGACAGTAAACTAGTTTATCTTGTCATGGGAGCCTTTATTCCTTTCTCCTTTATTATCCTCCTAGAAATCTCGTAGCCAGCATCCGCGTGTCTGACAACTCCAATACCTGGGTCAAACGTGAACAAGCGTAGGGCTTTCTCTTCAGTCTCTTTAGTTCCATCCAAAACCATTCCGAAACCAGCCGATGTGCTGTATCCCATACCCATGCCACCACCTTGATGCACAGCAATCCATGTGGCGCCAGCACAGGTGTTCAGCAAAGCGTTCAAAATAGGCCAGTCCGCAACCGCGTCGCTTCCATCCTTCATGCCCTCAGTCTCTCTGTAAGGTGACGCTACACTTCCAGTGTCCAAGTGGTCTCTGCCAACCCAGATCGGACCTATCTCACCATCGGCAACCATGTCATTCACTATCCTGCCGAATCTTGCCCTCTCACCGTATCCAAGCCAGCAAACCCTTGCGGGAAGCCCTTGAAACCTCACGTATTTTCTAGCCTTCTCAATCCATCGCATAAGCCTCTTGTTGTATCCAAACTCCTTAATGATCACGTCATCCAGCTTATCTATATCTTCAGGATTACCCTGCAGACTGGTCCATCTGAAGGGGCCTCTCCCCGCCTCGAGCATAGGCCGCAAATAGGCTTGGATGAAACCTGGATAGGTAAAGGCCTTCTTGAAACCAGTGTCATAAGCATTCTTTCTTATGTTGTTGCCGTATTCAAAGGCAACGGCACCCTTCTCAGCAAAGCTGACAATGGCCTCCACATGTTTTCTCATAGACTTCATAGCCATCTTCACATATTTTTTCGGGTCCTCAGCCCTAAGTTTCTCGGCTTCTTTAACGCTGAGCCTGGAAGGAATATAACTTGACGGGTCGTGAGCGGGAGTTTGATCCGTGACCACGTCTGGTATCATGTTTTTGCGGAGAAGTTTCGGAAGAATATCTGCAGCGTTCCCCAGCAAGCCTATGCTTATTGCTTTCTTCTTTCTTTTAGCTTCACGAACCATCTTAACCGCTTTGTCGAAGTTGGCGGTCCATGCATCAAGCAATCCGCCTTCGATGCTTCTTTTAATCATCTTCTCGTCAACCTCAACGAGGAGACCGATACCGTCATTCATTTTAATTGCAAGAGGCTGTGCACTACCCATGGCTCCTAAACCAGCGGTTAAAGCGAACCTTCCTTTCAACGTGCCTCCGAAGTGCTCGTCTGCGACGCTTGCGAAGGTTTCAAATGTTCCTTGGAGAATGCCCTGAGTACCTATGTAATTCCAAGAACCAGCCGTGTACTGTCCGTACATTATCAAGCCTTTCTTCTCCAATTCCCAGAAGTGTTCCCAGTTCGCCCATTTTCCAACAAGCATGGAATTGCACATCACCATTCTCGGGGCAAGCTTATGTGTTTTAAACACGGCTACTGGTTTTCCACTTTGGATGACTAAGGTTTCATCTTCTTGTAAAGTTAAGAGAGTGTTTACTATTGTCTCGAAGCATTCCCAGCTTCTGGCAGCCTTCCCAAATCCACCATAAACCACCAGATTCTCAGGGTCTCTGCCAACATTTACGTCTAAAACGTTGAAGAGCATCCTTAAAATTCCTTCAATCTGCCAATCAGCACAATGAAGTTTCTTGCCAGTGATCACTCGTACTTCTTTGGTTTTTGAGTTATAATTGCCTTCCTTGATTAACTTGTCAATGGACTGCTTAGATTTTTTCATAACCTTCGCTTTAGCCCTGCTCTTGGATTTCTTTTCAGCTCTCATTCTAATCATCCGATAAGACTTTTCCAACCTTCGAAGTTAACATCGAAAAATAAACTTTTAGTGAATATTAGATTTTCCCTAGGTTTCAGCCATACTTACACCATTTGATATTCTTCATTTTTCCTCAATATTACAACCTTAACTTTTGAATCGGCTTCCATTTTATCCTTGAACTCTTTAGGATTTGTGTCCCAACGGTGCATAGGCATGACAATTTTGGGGTTAATCGCTATGGCAGCTTCAGCAGCTTCGACATTGTCCATGGTATATGTGCCTCCGCTTGGAAGCAAAGCCACATCCACGCGTTCAAGCTGTCGCATCTCAGGGATAAAATCCGTGTCTCCAGCGTGATAAATCGTCTTACCCTCCGCCATCAACAAATAGCCAACCCCAAATCCCTTCGGATGATAAGGATTTCCAGGCGACCTAAAACGTTTATAATTGTAGGCTTCAACAGCCTTAACTGTTACGCCTCCAACGGCTGTTTCTTTTCCAGGTTTAAGTGTTTTAACGTTCCTACCTATCTTTGAGGCACAGTCTTCAGGAGCAATTATCACAGTGTCTTCTCCGCGGATTTTTTTGATTTTAGATAAGTTGCAGTGATCATCATGTGAATGTGTCACAAGTATAATGTCCGCTTTTTCCTTGCATTCCCCTTCGTAAGGGTCAATGTAGACTGTTTTTCCTTCGGCTTTTATCTGGAAACTGGCATGCCCCAGCCATTTAATTGAAAGATTCATTCAAACACCACTCTTTTTTATAGCTTTCTGTACAGCCTATTTCTAATACTCTATCTTCTTTTAGATTATCAATTTTTGGGTATGTGCAGCTACTCTGACTAAAAAACCAAAAACGGTTCAAAGCTAAACAGAAATGATCTGCCCCCCTTTTTAAAACTTAATAATAGCTCTCACAGAGTTTGTCTCAAAGGGTGAACAAGGCTGTGCGTTCAGAGTTTGAAGCCCCGACGTGGAATCAAATCTATAAAATGCTCCTGAACTTGGCTGAAAAAATCCGCAAAAACGGATTTAAACCAGACGTAATTGTTGGTGTTTCTAGGGGAGGGTGGCCTCCAGCCCGTGTCTTGTCGGATTTGTTGGGTAATCCTAACCTTGCAAACGTTAAAGCCGAATTCTATCTAGGCGTTGCAGAAACAAAGGGAGAACCCGCCTTAACACAGCCGGTCTCCACAACGGTTTCAGGCAAGAGGGTGCTTGTCGTCGACGAGATTGCGGATACAGGTGAAAGTTTGAAACTCGTGAAGGCACATTTATTTGAAAGAGGCGCCGCCGAAGTAAAGATTGCAACAATCTACTACAAGCCATGGAGCATCATCACACCAGATTATTACCAGAAGAAAACGAGCAACTGGGTGATTTTTCCATGGGAAACAAAGGAAACAATCCACAAGGTGGTTAAAAAATGCAGAGAAGAAGGAAAATCCGTGGAGAAAGAGATGGAAAAGCTTGTGAAGGCTGGAATAGCTGCGGAGCTTGTTGGAAAATTTTTAAAGGAAATCCTCGAGGAAGAAAATTGCTGAGGTATATCGAGGAATTCAGAAGGCACGTTGCGATTGCTGGTTTCAGAGACGTGGAAATCAGAAGCATAGAAGAAATTTTCCGTGCAGTGCACAGAGAAAAACCGCTGAATGTTGACATCCAATTTTTTGACGCGGCGTCTGTTGCTACATGGCAGCATCTGTACTTCGCTGCCCTAAACGCGTTAACAGCGTTTGAAAACAAGAAGAACATTTCCAATAGCCTCGCAATGGAAACATTGCTTTACGCCTCTGCTCAGCATCAAATAAAAAACGCGGTGAAACTGCTTGGAATCAGCCCTAACTCACGTCAAATAGCGATCCTGATAATCGGAGAGGATGGAGAATCTGTAAATTCAGCTTTAAAGACCGTTTCAAAGCTGGTTGCTGCAGAAAGCGATGACAGCGTTCTGAATTTGACAGATAGCAGAGCAAAGACCGTCAAGGAGATTTTTGGAATCTCAGCCACAGAGATTAAAACGGTTGCGAAAAGGATAGGCTTGGAGGAAGAAGCATTGGTTAATCTTGTAATTGAACGCGTGGCTTTATTGGCAACTCAACGTTAAACTGACGCTATAGCAGCTTCTCCTTCACGACGGATAAAATGTACTCTGGTCTTATAACCGATATACCAGTTAATTCCCCAACAACCTCAACCAACAAAATCTTGTCAGGTTTGTTCAAGTTAACCTTCCGCTCAATATTTGCTGCAGCCGCTTCAACGATGTCTCTTGCAGAGTTTTCTGTAAA
>DAOVMU010000141.1 GCA_030630585.1 Candidatus Bathyarchaeota archaeon
GGTCTTTAGAAAAATTCTTGCTCTCAGCGACTTCACAAAGTCCTACCGATTTTTGTCTTGCTGCACAGAGAGAAGCATAGTTTTCGGGCCAAACTGGAAAAATATCCATGGCAAGCAGCATTTCAACTGGAAAAGTTGAGGCAACCCATGCAACTGGTTTTCCCTCGGCCTTAGCTTTGTGGGCGTCTTCGTAGAATTTCTTCACATAGTTTTTGTAAAAACCTCTTGTTGTTTGCAGTTTTCTCTCTGGTTTGACCTCAGACATGACTTACTCTACTCCACCCACCATCTCTATGAAAGCTTCTATCCTCGTCTTCAGCTGGGCTAAGCCACTTAGAGAATGCTCCCACTCTAAATACAAAACTGGCAGACCCAGAGCCTTCAGCTCTTCCATAAGTTGGGGAGCATCAAACATATGAGTGTCACAAAACTTCAGAACAAAAATTATCGCTGCCTCAACATCAAACCGTTTCGTCATCTCAGTTGTGTGCCCAAATCTTTCTTCACCCTCCAACATGAAAGACGACGGAATCTTGTTTAGATACCTTTCAGCAATGGTGTGCAACGGATCACCGTCAGAATCAACGAGATCCCAAAAATACCTTGAACCCGTACACCAATCATCGGCAACAACGCTGCCGCCCACAGCCTCAACAATCTTAAGCAGCTCCGAGTTATCCATAACGCTTCCAGAAACAAGCAGTCTTACGCCGCCTTTAGGCATCTCAGCACGATTGGAAACTTCAGTTAACAGATGGTTCAGCAACTGGTTATGTTCCTCTTTTGACGTCACCATGCTGGAAAGGACAATTTCTAATGCTTCAACCCCAGAGATCAGCGGAGGATCATTCATCCTCAAATCATAAACTTTCTTCAAAAAAAGCCTATTCTCGTTGTAAACTTGGATTGCATTCTTTAGCGCAACATCAGAAATTGTTTTTCCAAAAGCCTTTTCCAATGACGTCTTAAACCTCAAAATTTCTTCATAAAAGAAGTTGTGCGCTCTTTCGGTTCTCGTGTGCGGGGTGTTTATAAAGTGTATATATGGAATTTTAATATGGTATCTCCACATGTCAAAAATTTTGTTTCGGTTATCGCAGCTGCTTGATGCAACAAATCCGTCTAGATAGTCGTTGTCTCCTTTTAGAGATGAGTTGAAACAGCTACGTGCAAAAGAGCATGTGTTAATTGGCAGGTAGATATCAGCGAGTTTTGTGCTTTCAAGATCTCCAAAAACCATGACAGGTAGCGCATTTGCCGCGTAGATGAGCTCTTCTGGAGTATAGGTACAACTCCAGCCAATTACATGTTTGCCTTTGGTTTTCCAACTTTTCGCTATATCATGTCTTGTCAAAACCAAATTTCTGAAGGGACTTAGAACATTCATTAGTGATACTCCTTCGGTAGTATTGCTCTCAAACGGTTCGAACAGGAGAATGAGCATTATCCTTTTATTTTAAGGATTTGGGCTTGATGCTGTCTAAACTTCATTGAACATACTTCTAACCATTTCAAAATTGATTTTCTATGGTTTTCAGCAAGCTTGTGAATGTGGAATTGACAGGTGTTGGAATTCCATATTTTTCTCCATAGTGAGCTATTGCTCCGCTCATGAAATCAACTTCAGTTGGTCTTTTGTTCTCAACGTCTATAAGCATGGACGGCTTATGAGCTCCACCCTTTTCGAGATATGATGTAAACCGACTTAGGGAACCCTTGCCAAAGTCGTATCCATCTGCTTTTGCCACTTCTAGTCCTTCTTCGAGTATTTTTACTGCAAGATCGCGAGTATGTTCGAATTCTATTGCTTCTTTCATGGTTTGTCCAGTTACGGCGCAGATTGAGCAAAGAGCAGAGTTCAAGATGGTTTTTTCCCATACATTTTTCTTGATGTCAGGTGCTTCATGTGTTGTCAGTCCAGAGCATGTCATCATGTTGGAAATGTATTTGGTTGTCTCATCAATGGTGTATTCTCCCTTGCAGAAAGCACCGACATAATTTGGCGGTTGGAACCAGTTCATCCTAACATTTCCGAGACCTATCGTATTTCCAGCATAATTGATGACCACCCGATATGTGGTATCGATTCCTAGACTTCTAGTGATGAATTGTTCATTGTCGAGTCCGTTTTCGAAACTAACTATCTTCATTTCAGGTTTGTATATTTGTTTAATTTCTGGGAGAATTACTTTCAAAATGCAAGCTTTTGTTGCTATAAAAATTATATCTGGGTTTAACTTGGAAAATTCAGACATTGAACTAGTAATTTTATCTATTTTAGCGGTTAGTTCTTTGATTCCAGATATATGCAAACCTTCCTGTTTTATTGTGAGTAGAAGCTTTTGCACAATGTCTTCAACAATAATGTCTTCTCCGGCTTTAGCTAGGTGAGCAGCTAGAATAGAGCCCGCAGGACCTAAACCGATAATTCCAATTGTTGGCTTTTTCCCTTCCATACTAAGACCACAAAATAGAGTACTTGAAGTAAGATTTATTTCTAACCTATTGAGACGAGGATTCTTTTTTTAATTTGAGACCACTTCCTAACATTTTATGGTTAAGACGTTTGCACACGCATTTTTTCTACATATTTCATAACGCCTTCCACGCTTTGAGCTAACACAGTTTTGCTTAAAATTGGATGGTTTTTGATGTGTTCCCTAGCTTTCTGAAGAGCTGTATCGCTTTCTATTAGTCTTTTACTTATCGCCTCAAGGTTTTCACCTTTTTCTATACCTTGCTTTGCGATTTCTTCCCAAAGTTTAAGCTGTTTTACATAGGCTCGAAGTTTTTCCGTAGAATTGTATGCTTTTCCAAAGTGGCTATAATACAAGAACCTAGATTTCAAGTTAACTAGCTTTTTCAAGGATGCTAAAGCTATGTCTAAACGGTAGGGCGAAGGTGTTGTCGGCACAACCACGTCAAATTTATTTAGGTAAATACCAGCAGCGTCTCCTGGGAAAATCCCTTGACTTAGTGTTTCATAATAAGCCAAGTGATGCGAAGCATGTCCAAGAGTTTCGATAACCTTTAGCTTAACATTGTTTCCCATATCAAAGATCATACCATCAGTTGCCGCAATAATCCTTTCTTTCGGAACGGGTTCAGGTTTGCCATACATTTGGGCTAGTCTTCCAAGGGCTTTTCTTGATTGAGTCCAAAGATTTTCCGGATTTGCTGCGTGGGGGGTCCCTCTTTTATGGACAATAAGCTTAGCTTTCGGCAAATGCTTCACCAGGATTCCAACGGCTCCGCCATGGTCCAGATGAATGTGTGAAACCGCAACGTAGGCGACTTCCTCAGGTTTAACATTTAGTTCCTTTAGGCTGAATAGCAAGTTCTGCACTGTTGATACAGGACCCGCCTCAACTATTGCTGTATTCTTTCCCGTCAAAACGTAGCTGGCTATGAAATTCTTAATTCCAGCAGGTTCAAGGTCTACCAAATTAATGTGTTCGTCAACTTTTGTAATGCGCATTCTTTGCACCATTTGTTGCGTCAAGTGAATTGTTAAGGTCGTTGGTTACTGCTTTAAACATTTTCATCTCTAAGATTATTTTGCGCATTTGCAGGTAGTCTTCTACTACTGAACAAGTCTCATCTCATAAAGAACATTGAACTTAAATACAGCGAATGTAGAAATAGACTTCTTTAAAATTGTAGAGAGTGATGGACAATGGA
>DAOVMU010000140.1 GCA_030630585.1 Candidatus Bathyarchaeota archaeon
ATTTGTTGTTTAGGCACGTAAAACTTGCAGCCACTAGCCCATTCACTCGCGCATGCTTGATCCATAATTTTGCATACGGGCTCACTCCGGCATTTACTACACCATTCCCTGTAAAAATCGCTAACCTGCCGCGCCGCAATATAAGGCTCCTGGATCTCTTGATACTGCTCTTGAATGTCCTCAAAAAAAACTAGACGTTGCAGATAAAACGTGGTCGTCGCCAAGCTTGTATGTCTTAAAATCCTTCTTAAACCCTCAAGCGTCTTTTTAGAGCCAGTCTTCTTCATGTCTTCATGCCATGTTGCACTGAAAAAGTGACGCAGAAGTCTAGGATTAAGGTTCTTTACACCTGCAGCGACACCAATCCCGCGTATCCGGTGCCACACTGCAACCCGGCTTAAGGGCTGGTTCTCTCTCGCTATTTTCCAACTATCCTCACGCGTGAAAACGTGGCCTTCCCCTCGTTCACCAATCAAGTCTTTAATTAACTGCAGCGTGATAGTGTCCAATGGCAACGGGTAAAACTGTTTCTTCTTACTATCCAACACTTGAAAGCTTCGATCATCAAAATTTATGTCCTCAATATTCAACGTGCAAAGTTCAGTAACGCGTAATCCGATTCGCATGAGTAACCGGATCATCAAGTAATCCCGTAGTTTGCAGTGGGTCCGGGCGTAGTCATGCACTTTTCTAACGTCTGATCGTCTGATAGTTATTGGTGTACTACGATTCATCCATTCTTTCATTATTAACCCTTTAAAATCTTCATTTCTTTTGGCATGTAGTATTTACAGCTTGCAGCACACCTGGAACCACAAAATTCCGGTATGAACTTGCATGTAGGCTCGTGATCGCATTTACTACACCACTTCTGATAATTCGGGCTTAACGAGTTTTCAGAGTGGCCTGTTTGCTCAATGAAAGGACCCGCTCGAATTTCATCATATTCTCGTTGAACATCTTCAAAAAATACTAGCCTGGACAAGTAACTATGAGTAACACGTAGGTTCTTATGTCTGAGGATCCGTCTTAAACTTTCCATGCTTTTTTTCTGAACATAAATCCAGTTTGCAGCGAAATAGTGCCTCAACACCCTAGGGTGGAAACCTTGCACGCCAGCGGCTTCACCAATAACTCTAATTGTCTTCCAGACAGCCACGTTAGTTAACGGTTTACCTTGGTTCTTTCGCTTCCAATTCTTATGAAGAAAAACAACGCCTTCCTTTCTATCTGTGATTAACTCTTGAATCAGCTCTAACGTCAACATGTCCAACGGTAGCGGATACAACCGTTTCTTTTTGCTGTCCAACACGTTGAAACTGCGACTTTCAAAATTTATGTTTTCAATCTTGAGAGTCGCGATCTCGTGTGTGCGTAACCCTATCTTCTTTGGAAGTCTTATCAGGAGATAGTCTCTTAAGTCACGGTGATCTCTAGCGTAACTTTCAACATGCTCCACGTCGTCACGTCGGATAACGATTGTTTGGCCGCTGTCATAGTGGCGTTTCGTTGTCTCCATTAAACCCCTCAATTACTGAGGTCTTTTGCTCTATGCTCGTTTTCAGCTATGAAAACTTTCAAGGCTGTTATGAAGCCTCTGCTCACAGTTTTCTTGGAGAACCACTGTATTTTTGTGAGAATTAGGTGTTCGCCTTTGTAAATGTAGACGGACACGTCCGGGTCATAACTGATATGGTGTTGTTGAATTATGCGCTTAGCCATTTTCGTCTATGCCTTCCCTTTGTATTTGGCTTTCTTACGGCCTACTGTGCTGCCGTTCTGGAATGTCCAATAGAAGAATCCGTTTCGTGTGAGCTTGCCCTGGTGAGCTGCTAAATCCTTGAGTAACAGTTTAAACTGTGGATTATCCACGTCTTCACTCCTTTCAAACGGTCCTTTCGAGCCCTCCCTGGATTCCCATTTAATAGCGTCTGACGTCGAGGTGTTAGGGGGTTGAACACTCTCAGCTTGACCGTTTCGCCTTCCTAGTTGACGCTTCAAATTAACTATTGCAGCTTCCATAGCGTTGCAAAAGTCTATGACGGCTTCAGCCACGTTATCGTCAGTTATGCTTCCACCTCCTCCTCTCTTGCCTTGCACAAATCGCATAGGTCCTGTTCACCTGGAATTTCTACGCCGCAACAACGACAAGTATTCTCTTTTTGAAGCCCATAGTCCTTCGGCTGCATAATCAGGTCCCTTTCAGTCCATACTTTCTGTTTAGTAGCGCGCTCTCTCATAACCGTCTAACCTCAACATTTCCACAGTGCGTGCAGAACCAATGGCTGCCTCTGAAGATCATGCGTTGAAAGATGCCTTGTTCCCGACATTCTTCACATGTTTTTACCATGCTTTCATTTCCATACTACATATACTACACAAAAGTATTTAAATATTACTACATATGTAGTATGTGTTGGATAAGTGTTAAGAACTAAGTGAGGTGAAAAAGAAATGGAGTTAGAAATGATTAGAAAGCACAAAAGAACAAACATCTTCGTAATAGATAAGAAATTGTGGGCTTGGGCCCAGTATAGAGCTAAAACCCTAGAATATCAGTCAGTTTCAGAATACCTTTTTGAGCTGATCAAACTGGATAAGCAAAACAACATTCTAAGGAAGGAGTAAGCATGACCAAAGAAACAGAGTATAATCCAGAAGAGGTAGATCAGCTTATTCAAGCTTTCCTGAAGCTTCTCTTAGTAAAACATGCGAAAGAGGCAAAAGAAGAAATTTTAGCTCATAAGTTCGTAGGTTTCACAATAGCTTTCTATTTAGGGAACGGTGAAACGGAAGGCATTCTACCGATAACACTTGGTATGGCAAATCCACATATGCTAAAAGAGTATTGTGAAGAGTTAATCCGAGAGAAAACTGCGGATTATGTAACATAATGGAAAAGAAGGAATAAAACAAATGAAACTGGAAAGATACACACAGAATGAGATAAGATTAGTCTCCCAAAACTCATTGGAAGCCGAGCTTTTGAGGTCGTGGAATGAAATGAAGCCGAAAATAGTCGGAATGACTCAAACAAAGGGGTATCATCCCAAATATGGTCCTTCAGACGACAAGTTCACTTTAATGATTCAATTTGAAAGAGAAAAGAAGGAATAAGCCATGGCTAAAATTAAATGTCCATGCTGTAAGAAAACAATCGAAGTTATTGCTAGTCATGATGGCATGCGAATCATACATATAGAATGTGTAGAAGAGGAAAAGAAGGAATAGTAATCAAAGAACCTACTACCATATGCTATTTCTATCACCTAAGACCAGAGGCGTGATTTCATCTTGACACTCCTTAAAATCCCAGTCGGTAGTGACCAATTTATCGCACCCGAGATGTTTGGCCAAAGCTATATGAATAGCATCTGATGGACTTAGTCCGTCATGTGTAGGGGTCTGTTTCTCGTCGATTTTTATGCAACCACGATATTTCGATAATATTCTAAAACTGTCACATGAAATAGTATAAAAAAACGCACTTTTGATTTCGGGGATAGGTTCAAGCTCTGGTGGCCGTCCTTCAACAAAACGAATGTTGTCGAGCACAAAGAGCACTTTCAAATGTTCCTTTATTGTATTCTCTACATCATCCATACTTCCGAGACCCGATTTAACAAGAGCCTGCCGTAGAATTTTCATGAACTCCATTAAGGATAAAAAAGAGATTACACCTACGAACTTGTCGTTCTCAATCTTTGACAGAATATCCTTCGCCTTTCTGTGAAAGTGGTGACGCCTTGAGAAGTAGGCGATAATCACACAAGAATCTAAATAAAGCCTTTCGCCTTTCATAGCTATTATAGGTTGCATCAATTC
>DAOVMU010000019.1 GCA_030630585.1 Candidatus Bathyarchaeota archaeon
GCCAGTACATTTCGAGAAGGCCGAATACATTCTGCAATAAGCATAGAACCCACTGGAAAGATTATGCCTTGAACTGCACCGATTAAGGCGAAGATTCCTGCAAAAATGAAACTGTCTGCAAAAATTGCTAAAGCTAAAGAAAAGACCGCTGCAAAGGCGATGCTGAGAGTCATAAGTGTTGGTTTGCTTACTCTCTCGACGATTCGCCCTACCGAAAGCCGTGTAATCGTACTAGCGATGTAGTATAAGAGGAAAAGCATGGAAACAAGCTCATCACTAAAATGAAGCGTTTCTCTCGCGTAAAGTGGGGCATAAGCTAAGATCACCCCAAAAAGAACAAAGAATGCAAAACTTCCAACAAAAGCTGTGCCAAAGGCCGTGTTGCGCGTAATAGCTGAAATCTTGCTTTTAAGAGCTTCTCTGTCCACAGTTACACCTATAATTTGCCAGTTCTTTTCAATTGAGGAGAATTTCCTGTTAAGAAAGAAGGCTGCAACAATTCCAATGATACCCATCAAACCAGCAGAGTAGAACGTGTTTGAAACACCAAACAACGGAATACAAAACATAGTGATCACTGGCCCAGCCAACAAGCCTAGGCTTAATGATGCAGTGTAAACGCCTACACCTTTATCTCTCTCAACACTTGAAATTGCCAAAGCAGCCAGAATTAGGGATGCTGTTCCGATAAAAGCATACGCAAAGCCTTGCGTAGCACGCAAAACAATTAACAGGACAATATTATCTGCTAAAGGGTAAAGCGCTGGGCAGATGGAAAAAACTACAAAAGCGAGCAACAGAAAAGTTATGGTCTTTCTCCCACCCGCGAATACACCTAAAGAAATTTTAGCTGAAGCAGAGGCAATGAAAAACGTGGCTGTTACTAAACCAACCATTTCAACAGATGCGTTCATTACATCTTTCACGTAAATCGATAATATAGGCGCAATAACTGAGGAAGAACCAATGTAGCTAAACCCCATCATACACATAATCAGATGCGGTGTTAGCTGAAGCTTTTTCAATGGATCTACGCACGCTGTATCAGGTTTTAGCCAGCCAAGCGGGAATATCTAAACAGAAAATCCCACCATTTCTCATCTTTGACCTTCTTGGCTTCACAAAGAAGCTCATACATCCGCTTAACTATCGCATGATGCTTCTTCTCGTCACTAACTATTTCTTGAAGAATAAACCGTATACGATTATCGTCTATCTTATCGATGATTTCCTCGAAATCCTCAAGCATTCCACGTTCAATGCTAACATGATTCTTCATTACTTCGCGGAATCCTTCGCCTTCACATTTAAACTGTTCTTTTGAAGGAGATTCTAACAACTGCAGTATAACCGTTAACATGTGTTCATGTTTTGCGGAGTCTAAAGCAAGTTGGCAAAGCATAAGCCGGATAACGGGGTTATTCGTTTTTTCAGCTGAAGCGTATAGAAGACTAGCGGCTTTCTTCTCATTTTCAATCTTCTCTTCAACTATCCTCTTAAACTGTGGTTTGCCTATGGACAAATCAATCCCTTAAGCCGTTTGAACATTAATTCTATTTAAGCATTTCAGGGACTGTGCAGCGATTTTTGACTCTCCCTTACCAGATAACGTAGTTGTGGACCCCACGCATTTTTGGTTTGCAGTTCTAACGCGCTAAGTCCAGCGAACTAAGTGTTGGAGTTAACCAAGATTTGCAGAGGCTTCCTCTTCTGTTTTCACTCGTTAATTCTATTCTAGCCTCTGTTGAAACACTGTTAAACCACTTTCAACATCCCATTTCCGATCACCATGCAGACTCCTCCTGAATCTTCATATAGAATCTACTCAGAGCTAAAACTTCAAACTCTGAAAACTCATAAAACCTTTATTCGGCTAACTATAAGTAGAGCGGTGTCTAAATTCTCCACCGTGGAATAGCTGATGAAAGTTTTAAAATAAAAATCCGTATAAATGTGGATTCAAAAAGTTTTGTTATGATCAAAGGTGGTATGTATGTCGAGTGAATTGACTTTTAAAGAGCTTAGAAGAGAATGTGACCCCGTGTTACTGATGAGTTGTGAAACCACTGAGGAGATCTCGCCGCTTGAGGGAATTATCGGCCAAGAGAGGGCGGTAAGAGCACTTAGATTTGGCTTAGAAATCAAGGAAAGCGGGTTCAACATCTACGTGTCTGGTCCTTCTGGAACTGGTAGAACAACCGCAGTAAAAGACTTCCTAGAGGAGATAGCCAAAAAGAAACCAGCACCTTCAGACTGGTGTTATGTGAACAACTTCCGCAATTCATATCAACCTAAGGCTATAAGGCTACCTCCTGGAAAAGGCAGAGACTTCCAAAAAGACATGGCTGATTTTATCACCGAGGCACGAAGAATGCTTCCTAAAGCATTCGAAAGTGAAGACTATGCAACCAAGAAAGAGGCGGCAATCAGAACCGTCGAGGAAGAAAGGAAGAAACTCTTTGCTGACCTCAACAAGAGAGCTCAAGAGAAAGGCTTTGTTCTTCAAATAACACCTGTAGGGCTACTTACTATTCCCGTTGTGGATGGACGACCCTTAGGAGATCAGGATTTTGTGAAACTAAGCCCGAAGATGAAGAGTGAAATTCAAAGGAAAAGAGAAGAGTTAAGGGCTGAGTTAAGGAGCGCTCTGAGGAAGCTACGGGGTCTAGAGAGCAAGGGTAACGAAAAGCTTAAGAAAGTCAATCGGGAGGTTGCCCTTTACGCTATTGGTCATCTGGTCACTGATTTAACAGGGAGATACAAGGAGTTCCCCGAGGTCACCACCTACATAAAAGAAGTGCAAGACAACATACTAGACAAACTTGCAGATTTTACGGGAAAGCCCAAGGCTGGTGCTCCCGCACCGTTTCCCTGGATGAAGGAGCTCCCCTTCAGAAAATATGAAGTAAACCTGATAGTGGACAACTCTGATCTTCAGGGAGCTCCTGTAATTGTGGAACTCAATCCAACTTACCAAAACCTGTTCGGGAGAATAGAAAAGGAGGCACAGTTCGGCGTGTTATCCACAGATTTCACCATGATCCGGGGTGGTTCCCTGCACAAGGCTAATGGCGGATACATAGTGCTTCCAGTTGAGGAGCTGCTTCGAAACGTTTTCTCTTGGGACGGTTTAAAGAGGGCTTTGAAAAGCGAGTGCGTAATAATCGAAGAAGCTGGGGAACGCCTAGGCTTCATCACTACAAAAGGGTTGAGACCAGCACCTATTCCATTGCGTACTAAAGTAGTTCTCATAGGAAATCCGCGGCTCTACCAAATGCTGTACATGTTAGACTTAGACTTTAAGGAACTGTTCAAAGTTAAGGCGGATTTCGACAGTATTATGGACAGAACAGAAGAGAACATGCGAAAATACGCAAGTTTCATCTGCACCTTCTGCCGAAAGGAGAAACTGAAACACCTTGATGCGTCAGCTGTTGCCAAAGTGATCGAGTACGGTTCTAGATTATCAGGACATCAAGAGAAGCTGTCCACGAGATTCGCTGACATCGCAGACATTATTCGAGAGGCCACGTTTTATGCCACCCAAGAGAATTCCAACTATGTAACAGCTAGCCACATTAAAAAAGCAATAGAGGAAAAAATCTATCGATCTAATCTGGTCCAAGAGAAGATTCAGGAGATGATCCAGCGAGGCGTTCTTCTCATAGACACGGAAGATGAGGTTGTAGGTCAAGTGAATGGTCTTTCTGTCTTGAGCTTAGGGGATTTTGCCTTTGGAAGACCCTCCCGCGTCACTGCCAGCATAGGCTTGGGTCGAGAAGGAGTCATCGACATCGAACGAGAGGCAAAACTGGGAGGACGCATCCACACTAAGGGCGTGATGATCCTGAGCGGGTATCTAGCTGGGAAATATGCTCAAGATAAGCCTCTCAGTCTTTCCGCCCGTTTGGTTTTTGAGCAAAGCTACTCAGGAGTAGAGGGTGACAGCGCCTCGAGTACTGAACTCTATGCTATCCTCTCTTCTCTTTCAGGGCTTCCTATCAAACAAGGTGTTGCCGTTACTGGTTCAGTGAATCAAAGGGGTGAAGTTCAAGCTATTGGTGGGGTGAATGAGAAGGTGGAGGGTTTCTTTGAGGTCTGTAAAGTCCAAGGTCTCACCGGTCAACAAGGTGTAATCATCCCTGGAAGTAACGTTCAAAACCTGATGCTGAAGGAAGAAGTGGTGGATGCCGTTCGAGAAGGAAAGTTCCACATATACCCTGTGAAGACTATCGATGAAGGAATTGAGATTCTTACAGGAGTCAAAGCAGGCACCAGACGACCTGATGGAGCATTTGAGGAAGAAACAGTGAATTACAGAGTAGATAGCCGACTAGATGAGATGGCCGACAAGCTGAGGGAATTTCCTGAGTTCATTGCAGAAGGAAGAATAAGGAAATAGCGCAGCTTAATTGTAAACTGGGGGGGTGCGAAACTGACATTCAAGGATTGTTCGTTGCAGGAGACGTTACCAGTGTTCCAGAGAAGCAAATAATAGTAATTGAAGGAGAAGGTTGCAAAGCAGCGCTGTCAGCTTTCGTGTATCTTTCTCAAAAATGAAAACTAAGTCTTCAGCGGCGTGCTCCGCCTAATGCATTCCCTATGTTTCTCAAACATATCGTCGATTACCTTTTTTAGATGTTCTTTGGGCATAAAGCCCAAGGTCTGACCTACGGGTCTTCCCTCACAGAAGAACGTCAAAGTGGGAGTACTCATAATTCCGTGATGGATTGCTATCTCGCGATTGCTCGAATTCTCTAAAACGTTTAACTTCACAAATTTGATTTTGTCTTTATACTCTTCAGCAACTTCGCTCAATATCGGATTGAGTTGTATACAAAAAGGACAGCGGTCATGCCAAAAATCAACAATGGTCAAAATATCAGACTGTAAAACCTCTTGTTCCCAATTATTCGCGTTTGCTTCTAAAACGGTCCCCATTCTCGGTCACGCCTGAACTGTTATAGAGCAAGAATATTAAATATCTTTGCACGAGTGAAAGATTTGGCTCTTGTGTGTGCATGTTTTCATTGTTCAGTTTTCCGTTAATACGTATTCATCGTATTCTCTTTCAATTCTGTTTTTGTGCATTAACTCTTCTTGGGCCAAATTGGAGAACAATTCACCAACATCTGTGCCTTCGAGTTCCAACGCTAAGGAATTATAGTATTCATAGGTGCTTTTTTCTCGTTTTGCCGCGTAAACTAGTATTCTCTGGTAATCCGCATCTTCGGATAAGGTGGTGTCTTCCATCACGTCAACAATTCTGAGGTTTTGAATGTTCCTTGCGTCAGAGCCCAGTTCTGAAATTCTTTCTTTTTTTTCCATTATCGCTATGAGCTTATCTTTATGTTTTAATTCTTCCTGGGCCAGTTCCTTGAGGAATTTCTTGGATGATGGAATTTTGACTCTTTCTTGTGCCATTGTATAAAGTTTGTAGGATTCTTCTTCAATCTTAACTGCTGCTTCAAGAATTGCGTTCAGGTTTAGCTTTATTATCGCTCTCGTCTCCTAGAAAATGTGAGTTGTTTGTTTCTAAAACATAAAGCTTTCGTGTGCGTGAAATAGTTGCCAACGTGTACATTCGGGTTCTTGGAACAGTTCTGACAGAAGCCTTCCACCATTTCATAAGTGCTGTAAACAGCTATCTTTTCTTTCATGTTCTCCATGTCTCCCTTTCTTATTCCAAATTTTGAATCTCGACCATTCCACCAAAAAAATCTGAGGAAACATCAAGTTTTTTGAAAGCATCTTAAATCCAGACGGACTAAACAAAATTCTCGACATAAATCTAAACCGTTTCAGTTGATTTCTCTGTCAACTGTCTTCACAGAATGTCTTTTCGATCCAATTCCTGATTTCATCTCTTACACGCCTAACTGTTTCAATTATTTCATCTTCCGCACCTTTGAACTCCGATGGATCTGTAAATCCTTTGTGAAGGATTTTTTCTCCTGGAAAGAATGGGCAGACCTCTTTTGATTCCTCGCATACTGTAATTACACAGCTGAATTTTTTTCCACGGAACTCTTCGATGCTTTTTGAACGATGCTTTGAAATGTCAATTCCGGCCTCCGCTATTACTTCAATGGCATAAGGGTCAACTCTCGTATGTTCTACCCCTGGCGCTATAGGCTTCATATTTGTCTCCATAAAGCGCATTCAGGAGTCCCTGTGCCATTTGGGAACGGACAGAATTATGCGTACAAATGAATAACACTTTTTTCTTCATTAGATCACGCAACAGATCTTGATAGGTGATTCAGGTTCAACAACGGCTTGTTAAGTGATCAAAAAAAGAGGAGGGTGTTAGAAATGTCTCTTGGACTCTTTTTGCATCTACTTTGTCTTCCATAGTCCGTGGATGCTGCAGTATTCTCTTGCCTGAACTCTTTCCGCTGTGGTTTCAAAATCTGCTTCTGGCTTGTCTCCCGGTTTTAGGAGTTTTCTGCAGGTTTCGCCGCCTGCGACTATTTCTATCCACTCGATGTAATGTTTTTGTTCCATAGGATGTGGAACGCTGCCGACCTTGACCTTTACTCTGTTCCCGACTTTTTCTATTACAGGGACATGTTTTTCTAAGCCCGCATCTGCGGTTTTCTCTGTGAGCAAATCCATCGGCTGACCACAACAGACAAGCTGGCCTACTCCAATGTGTATCACTTCAACAATGTTGCCACAAACATTACATTTGTAGATCTGTCTTAGCTCAGTCATTCCAGTATCTCCTCCACTTCTTCTTTACCTTTTTCTAACTCTTCAACTTGTTGCTTATCTTCTTTTAGCAGCAAGGTTTGAAACTCGCCCACATGCGTTTTCTCTTCTTTAACCACATCAAGCAGAATTATTTTGATGTTTTCGTTATCAGTCGCAGCCGCCATTTGCTCATAGAGGCTTATTGCGTCCAATTCAGCTATCACTGCCGCTCTTAGTATTTCACGGTTCAGATGTTTCTTCGAAACTTTCTCCAGTTCTATCGGTATTTGGGATAACGTTTTCTTGAACCACCTTCTCGACTTTTAGGTTCATGACAATCTATTATCTTTTTTGTTAAACGCGGAAATAAACCTCAAAAACAACAAACCAGCAACCTTACTTCTTACGTGTGTAACGGGCATTTCTAAGAGGAAGCCTCAGTCGCGCGGGCTACCCATGGTGTGGTGTGAGTAAGGTCGTAAATGGTTTTTTGCTTATTCTTCGACGACTATTGCTTCTGTGGGGCATGAGGTTACGCATGCCATGCATTGGATACATTCTTCTTTTCGAACTGGAACTGATTTCTTAGTGTCAGGATATTCTGGTACGTCTTGAAGTTCAAAGACGTCAACTGGACATACGTCAATGCATACTCCGTCACCGTTACATTTACTCGAGTCAACCTTAACATCCGGCATTCCTATTCAACCCTCATCAATTTTGTATGTTCATCCGCCAGGGGCTCCATGAAACGGAACATTTTTCCAAAGAACATCCCACCAATCTTCCTCAGTTATGGTTTCTCCTTGACCGAGAATTTCCAGGACCTGCTTCAACAGATCATGATGTCTTTTCTCATCCATCAATATTGCATTTAACAGAAGTTTAACCTTCTTGTTTTCAATGTTGGGGATTGCCTTGCCTATTTTCTCGATTAGTTCTGCCTCCAAGCGTATGTGCTTTTCCACGAGCTCTCTTTGTTTGTCGAGATTCTCTTGTGTGAGCGCTGGTTGCACACGGGCTAACAGGTCAACGGCTGAGGCATACATTTCCGCATGTTTCACAGAATCTAAGGATATTCCTTTCAGAACTCCTCTGACAGCTGGATTTCCTATTTCGCCTAAGGAAGTATTCAATGATTCAACGATCTTATTTTCAATCTTAATCTGTTTCTTAAGAAAATCTATTAATTCATCCTTTGAACTCAAATCATTTGCCTTCCTTTTAAGGACGCGTGGAACTCAAGGCTTAAGTCTTTCGGCAATTCCCTTTCCAAACCGTCTGCACTTTTCAAGTCCAACCCGATCCGGTGCATATTTGATTAGAAGCGGTGATTCAATCACATACATCCCAAACCTGTTTTTCATAATCTCAAGAACCAGCCGTGGAGCTTCACCACTCCACCCATATGACCCGAACGCTGCTCCAACCTTATCCTTCAAATTAACGTTTTTCACTGACGCCTCTTCGAAAAGTTTCTTTATGTCCACTGTCATGTCATGATGATAGGTCGGGATTCCAATTACTATGGCCTCGAATTCTGCTAGTTCTTCAGGTGTTGCGTAATATTCTAGTTCGACTTCAACTCCTTGAATTGTTCGAACTCCTTCTGCAACCGCTTCAGCCATCTTTTGGGTGTTTCCAGTTCGGCTATAATAAAGAACCAGGACTTTCGCCATATCGAGCCTCCATGTTTCCATGATTCTTACGCTTGACTCTCGTTAGACGTTGCAGGGAGCGCAAATACTCGTGCAGCAAGTTCTTTGTCGATCATAAACAATCCATTACCTTCTTTTCCAACAAGCTTTAACTTAGCAATGATTTCATTGTCATTAGCTTCTTCTTCAATTTGTTCAGTTACAAACCATTGGAGAAAGATGTTCGTAGCATGATCCTTCTCCTCAATCGCAAGGTTGACGAGATCATTGATGCTCTTTGTAACGAACTTCTCGTGCGCCAACGTCTTTTCAAACATGTCTAACGCTCCCCCAAATTCTGTTGGCGGTTGTGCAATAGGCATAAGCTTTACCTGTCCGCCTTGGTCATTAATGTAGTCGAAGATTTTCATAGCATGTACCATCTCTTCCTTATACTGAACCATAAACCAATTGGCAAATCCCTTCAATCCAATAAAGGTGCTGTAGGCAGACATGGACATATACAAATATGCTGAATAAACCTCGTTATTAACCTGTTTATTCAAGGCTTCTGCCATCTTCTCACTTAACATATTATCACCTACCTTCAATCCTTCAAGTTATGTTCATTATGTTTATTTAAAACTTCATCAGCTAACCTGTCTAACGCCCTAAAATCTTCTTCTTCTGGAAAGCCTTTCACTACAACAGGGTCAAGCAACTCAACCTTCAAGTTAGCTAGCATTCCTTTGATTTGCTCTACCATCCTGCCGCCCCAACCATAAGACCCAATTATTGATGCAAACTTCAGTTTCGGTCTCAAAGCATTTGCAAGATAAACTGCATAAACAACCTTCGGATGCGGTCCAACTAGAACTGTAGGCGAGCCGATTACTATTGTTGCGGCATCCACTAATGCCATTGCTAGTTTTCCAATATCTGTTTTAGCTAGATTAAACTGTTTCACGATAATGCCTCTCTCAACTAAGGCACCAACAAAGTATTCCACCATCTTCTTGGTGCTGCCGTGCATTGAGATGTAGGGCAATACAACAATATTTTTAGGCGGAGAATAAACCCAGTCGCCGTATGCTTCAAGTATGAACTCTGGCTTATCATAGATGGGGCCGTGACTTGGCGCGATCATGTCTAATTGTAAATTTTTTATGTTCTCTAAATTCTTCTGAATCACTGTTCTGAACGGCATCATAATTTCTGCATAGTACCTTTTAGCCGCTTCGTAAACTGTTGCTTCATCAGTTACATACAAATCTGATGCTGCAAAATGAGAACCAAACAAATCGCAGGTAAACAGAATTCTCTCTTCTCTCAAATATGTGAACATGGTCTCTGGCCAATGAACCCAAGGAGCATGGATAAACTCTAAAGTTTTATTCCCCAGCGATAGGGTTTCCCTGTCTTTTACGGCTATAATTTTGTTTTCAGGGATCAAAAGCAAATCCGTGAGCAGACTTTTGCATTTAGGAGTTGCAACAACTATGGCATTTGGATAAAACTTCAGTATTTGAGGTAACGCCCCTGAATGATCTTGTTCCGCATGATTTGCAATAACATAATCCAAGTTTTTGACATCCAGCTGATTCAGGTTATCCATCAGGATACTTGCCATAGGCGGGTCAACAGTATCTATCAAAGCCGTTTTTTCACTGCCTCTAACTAGATAGGCGTTGTAACTTGTCCCATCGGGAAGAGGAATAAGTTCATCGAAAAGTCGCCTATCCCAATCTACCGCCCCAACCCAGTAAACATTTGCTTTCAATTTTCTTGGCTTCATTTTATTCCACCTTCTCAAACTGATCTTTCGATACGCCGCAAACTGGGCAGACCCAGCCATCTGGTAGTTCTTCAAACAAGGTTCCTGGTTCTATTCCAGACTCTGGATCTCCCTTTTCCGGGTCGTAAACGTACCCGCAAACGACACATCTGTATTTGTCCATTTTTTTCACCTACATCCTTTGACATGTTACTCTCTTACGTGTTTTATGTCGTAGCTTATTTTCACACCGGCCTGCTCGAAAAGTTTTCCAACAGGACAGTTTTTACGAGTTAGTTCAAAGACTCTCTGAATTCGATCTTCGGTAACATCGCTGTTCACAGTTATTTTAAATTCAGCAGAGACTATTGTGCCAGTTTCTTCAGATTTCTGGGCGCGAAGCTCAACCTCTAAATCCTTCAGCTGAATCCTCATCTTCTTTGCAGTTAACGAAAAAATAGTGACAAAACATCCAGAGAAACTCATAACTCCAAGCTCCAGGGCCGTGGGCCCCATATCTGTGCCAAGTTCAGGTGGTAGATCCAAGCAAACACTGTGAGCCCTTCCGTTATCCACTGCCACTCTTAAATCCTTTATCAGCTTAGCCTTTGAAGTTATGAAAGTCAATCACTTTACCTCCTTCAAGTCTGGTTTTTTACATCTTAGGTAATTGAAAAAGGGGAACTAGGGTGGAAGTTTCTTCTTGCACAAGAACCAGTCTACGCATTCGTAGCCTTCTTGCAAACGTTTTTCTGCTGCCTCTTGTGTTGCTGGTGGAGGAACGATAACGTCGTCGCCTGGCTTCCAGTTTGCTGGTGCTGCAACTTTATATTTGTCGGCAGTTTGCAGTGCATCTACGAGTCTTAGGATTTCTTGCATGTTTCGTCCAACATTTAGTGGGTAGTAAATCATGGCTCTCAGCTTCATTTCAGGATCGATTACAAATACGCATCTAACGGCTGCGGTTGTGCTTTCGCTTGGATGTATCATGCCGAAAAGATTCGCGACTTTCATGTCCAAGTCAGCTATTACTGGAAAAGGGATTTTGATTCCGAATTTCTCTTTGATTTTTCTAATCCAAGCAATGTGCGAGAAAGTGCTGTCTATGCTTAGCCCTATCAGCTTAACGTTTCTTTTTATTAATTCATCGTTTATTCTAGCAAATGCAACGAACTCCGTTGTGCAAACCGGCGTAAAATCTGCTGGATGGGAAAACAGAATGACCCATTTTCCCGTGAAATCTGAAAGCCTTATTTTCCCATGAGTCGTGACAGCTTCGAAATCTGGAACAGTTTCGCCTAATCTCAAAAACGGGTTCCTTTCTTGCGCCTTCTCTTTTTCTTCCATTTCCAACACCTTTTGTTCATGTTTTCCGGACAAAAAACCTTTTATGTCAGACTGTCTTATATATTTTTCGTAAAGTATTCGTCGAAAAACGTATAAGAAAGTGCGAAAATGGGAAAGAGCAAACATGATGGGAATCGACAAACTAGACTTGAAAATTCTAAGATTACTTCAAGAAGACGGTAGGATATCATTCACAGAAATCGCCAAAAAACTAAGGCTAAGTGAATCAACAATTAGAAAGAGGATTCAAGCACTTAGAAAGAAAGAAGTGATAAAGAAGTTCACAGTGGAAATCAATCCGTTCAAGATAGGAATACGTACTGTCGCGATCGTCGGAGTCGACGTAGACCCAACAAAACTGTTAGAGGCAGCTCAAAGACTCTGCCAAATAAAGGAAATCCGCTCAGTGGCAATATCAACAGGCGATCACATGATAATGACAGAGATTTGGGCTCACGATGGAAGAGAACTCACAGCGTTAATCTCCGAAAAAATCGGAAGAATCGATGGTGTGAATAGGATTTGTCCCGCGATCATTTTGGAAAAGCTGAAAAGTTGAGTTAACACACTAAACTGTGGCTTGAACGTCGACAGCTGTATAAGCAAGAATGCCCTTCATATCAGAAACTTGAGCTATCTTGAATTATCACTCTAATAATCACTCTTCAAGACTAACCCAGCAACATTCTCCTCGAAACGATTAATTAACTCTGCCCCACGGGTTCTTCAAGGTTTCCATCTCTTCAGCAGCATTGAGTTTCCAACAACTGTGATGTCGCTAAGAATCATCGTTGCCGCTGCAATCTCAGGTCTAACCAGAATGCCGAGAGATGGATAGAGAATACCTGCAGCTAGCGGAATTGTCAGCATGTTATAGAAGAAAGCCCAGAACAGGTTTTGCTTTATCTTCTGCATTGTTCTTCTACTTAGCTTAATGCTAACTGCCACATCTTGAGGATCATCTTTGACTAGAACTATATCTCCGGCTTCCATGGCAATGTCTGTTCCGCCGCCAATGGCGATTCCTACATTCGCCTGCGTA
>DAOVMU010000136.1 GCA_030630585.1 Candidatus Bathyarchaeota archaeon
AGTTACATACTTTTCAAAATGCTTCTCCCAGTCCACCTTGAACATGATAACAAACACCATAATGAGCAAAGCCACAGCAACAACCATACCAACCAATGCGGACACCCAACCGCTGTCTACACCAAAAATATCCCTAATAATACGTATCGAAAGGCGGCCACTGTAAGCTACGATGAAATTCATGCATATCTTTCCTATCAAAGCTGGAATGAGTGCCCGAATTATGCTGTAACGTATAACACCTAAAGGGATGAAGAGCAAATCGTCTGGCAAGGGCGTCAAGGCGAAAAGAAAAATCACAATTGGTCCGAATCTGTCAAAAATCTTCATGAGAAACTCCATTTTCCTTTTATATTCTTCACTGATGACTCTTCTGCCGCCGAAACCAAGTAAATAACCTGAAAATTCTCCGACGGCTGAACCGATTCCAGCTGCAATGGCGATCCATGCAGGATCAAAAATTTCAAGTCCCCCAAGAGTGAAAATGACTACAGTGTATGGAACTGGGAAAAAAATCGATGAGGCACCAATCAAACTGATTAAGAAAATTCCAGGGTATCCGTATTGAACAGCGAGGCTTTCCATCCACCCTGACAGTTGCTGGAGAATATCCGTAAAGTGCAATGTGACAGATTTCTCTCCTTTCTCACTGATTTGGGTGTTAGACTTTAAAGAGATTGCCATCGCAGGCGTCACATTTAAATCGAAGCACAATTTACAAAACTACAAGGTTTTTGAAGAAGGAGCAGAATTGACAACAGAAAAAGAATCCATATGGATAGCCAGAGATTTCTCGAAATGCAGTGGATGCCGAAAATGCGAAATAGCATGTTCGCTTTCCCATGAAAACCGTATATGGCCAGAAGCCTCACGGATAAGGGTTTTCATGCTGGTTCCAGGTCTAGAATTTCCTCATTTCTGTGTACAATGCGAAGATTATCCGTGTGTTGAAGCCTGCCCAGTGAAGGCTCTGTCAATAGACTCTAAAACATGTGCTGTTTTGGTGGATGAAGAGAAATGCAGTGGCTGTGGATTATGTATTGATGCTTGTCCAGGTAGAATTCCGCACATGCATCCAACGGTAAATCACATTGTAATTTGTGATCTGTGTGGTGGCGATCCTGAATGCGTAAAAGTCTGCCAAGAGGGTGGATGGGACGTGTTGAAAGTTGTTTTGCGGAAAAACTATGCGTACAAGCTTTATGCGTGCACGCCAGAGGAAACAACGCGGGATTTAGCTGTTAAAATTTATGGGGAGTTAGGGGAAAAGTTTTTATGATTTTTGGCTATGCTGGCAAGTTCCTTGAAATCAATCTTTCAACAAGGAACGTCAAAGAGATAAAGTTTGACTGTGAAGTTTTGAGAGACTATGTTGGTGGTAGGGGTTTAGCAACAAAAATCCTCTGGGACAGATTAGGCAGCAAATGGGAAACCATAGACCCTCTTGGACCAAGAAACATACTTCTGTTCTTAACTGGCCCACTCACAGGATTTTTTCCCGGCGCAAGAATCTGTGTGTCTGGCAAGTCTCCGCAGAGTGGCGGGGTTGTAGGATCCACCGTTGCCGGCGAATTTGGGGTTGAATTAAAATGTGCTGGCTACGACGGCATAATAGTTGTAGGTGAAGCCGAAAAACCCGTCTACGTATTCATCAAAGATTCCAGAGTTGAAATCAGGGATGCCCGCTATGTTTGGGGTAAAGATGCAAAACAAACAGTTACACTGCTTACTAAGGAATGTAGAAAACTTTTGAAAAAACGTTTTCCATGTTACGGCGAATGGAAGGAACCAGCAATGTTGTATATCGGTCCTGCTGGCGAAAACAAAGTGCAAACGGCAATTGTTGCAGCAAAGTGGACGCATGCTGCTGGTTACGGCGGTTACGGTGCAGTTATGGGGTCTAAAAAGCTTAAGGCTGTGGTCGCTAAGGGAACTGGGCCACTGCCGGAAGTAGCTGACATGGAAAAAGTGAAACAGTTAATGCAGGCGGTGTGCAAAGATGTTTATGAAAACGAGTTGTGGAGACGATGGGGAACTGGCTCAGCTGGTTACGAAGTAGGTGCAAAAACAAGTTCTGAACCAATAAGAAATTGGCAAGAAGAATGGCACGACGAAAAAAGTTTTGGCGTTGACAAGTTTGAGAACCGAGTTTGGATAAAACCTTATTGGGGTGACTTTGGCTGCCCAACCACATGCTTAAAAATTGCAATGGTTAAGACTGGGCGGTTCAAAGGAGCAATAACAGACAATCCAGACTATGAATTACAAGCATATTTAGGCGCAAACTTGGGTATTTTCACACCGGAAGCAAACGTGTTTTTGACGTCGCTCATTGACGATTTAGGCTTATGCGGCATACAAACTGGAAATCTGCTTGGTTTCGTGGCTGAACTCTTCCAAAGAGAAATATTGACGAAAGAGGACTTGGACGGTCTGGAGCCTAAATGGGGGGATGCTGAAGCCTTTGCAGCTTTAGCTAGAAAAATCGCTTTTAGACAAGGAATAGGCGACTTGCTGGCTGAAGGAACTTACCGTGCAGCGTTAAAAATTGGAGAAATGAAGAATGTTGATGTGTTGCAGTATGCTGTGCAGTGTAAAGGCATAGGAATCGGCGCTCATGGAATCCGCAGCGGAAAAGACTATCCGGAAATCATTTCTTATGCCTGCTCTGTTCAAGGCGGAGACCACACATCTATCGCTTGTTACCCGTTAAATGATTCCAGAAGTGAACTGGTTATGGCGTTCAACGATTCAGCCGTATACTGCTACTTCAACATTTTCGGAATACCACGCAACCTTAAATTCGAATTTTACAAGGCAGTAACAGGTTTAGAACTGTCACAAGAAGAATGGGTTAACACGAAAGCATTAAGAATACTGCAACTGCAGAGAGCCATGCTTCTATTGGGCGGTCCAAACCTGAGATGGAACCCGAAAATCCACGATGAAAACCCCGCTAGGTTCTACGAGCCGTTACCTTCCGGACCTTACACAGGAAAAACTGTTGACAGAGCCAAGTTTGAAGAAGATAAAAGGCAGTACTATGAGGCTGTTGGATGGGACGAGAACGGTATACCGAAGTCTGAGGTTCTTGAGAAGCTTGGGTTGAAAGACGTGGATAAGGCTTTAGAAAAAACACGTTAAGTGTTTCAATTAAAACGTGTGATGTTTTCATCCGAATCTAACATGCTAGGATAAATGGGTGTTTCAACTGCAAATATTGGTTCAAGTTGTCGGGGTTCAAGTCTTTCCGATGTGATGGTCTGGTCTTGCCTTTCCTTGACGCGTATTAGGTCGTTGCTGAATTCCAAGAAACTTGGCCAAGGCGTGTGCGAATCTGAATATGCAGGAACGGACTTGAGTCTGTTCTTTGACCAACTTTGAATTAGGCATACGGACAAATCTTGAAAGTTAAGGCTTGTTTGTTTTCTTGATCTTTATAACATAGGCCAGAAGGATTGTTCCGGCTCCTAACTCTATTATTGCTATTGCGATTGTTACTATAATTCGCAGTTGTGAAGGTTCTGCTTGATGGATTTCTATGGTGAAATGAAGTGTTTCAGAGGTTCCGATGTTTCCAGCGGTATCTTTTGCATAGATTGTTAGGTTGTGCAGTCCGTTATGTAGTTTGGATAGAGTTGTGTTTCCAATGATTGTTAGGTTCATTTGACTGTTCAAGCTGTAGCCGATCCAAGAGGTTGCTTCGTCAACTGTGAAGTTCAAGGAAATGGAGTTTGTCGTGTAAGTTTTGTTCTGAGGCGAATGGATCACGATGTTGGGAGGTGCAGTGTCGATGGCGAAGCTAACCGTGTCCGAGTGACCACTGTTTCCAGCTGTGTCGTTGGCATAGACTGTTATGGTGTACGTCTTGTCAGACAAACCTATTAGGGTAGTGTTGCCGCTAATGGTTAGGTTCATTTGACTGTTCAAGCTGTAGCCGATCCAAGAGGTTGCTTCACTTATAGTGAAGGTTAAGGG
>DAOVMU010000067.1 GCA_030630585.1 Candidatus Bathyarchaeota archaeon
ATCCCCATCTCGCTCCCACCATATTTTTCAGGGATAACTATACCTGGAAAACCAGCCTCAACCAAGGTCTTCCAAAAATCCTCGGGAAACTCATGATTCTTGTCTTTCTCTCTCCAATATTCTGGACCAAAATCTTCAGCTATGTCAGAAGCTGCTTCAACTATCATTTTCTGTTCAGCAGTCAAGTCAAAATCCAAAGTTCTCCCAACCCAAGTTTTTATGACAAAAATATCTCCAAGCTAAGAATATAAATTCTTTCACGACATAAACGCAAATATTCTATTGTTGTTAAGGCATCGTTGCACAATACTCCTCATGTTTCAGTTGAAGACCAGCAGTGAGATGAGCCCTCTAATCTGATCCATAGTGAAATGTAGGGCACTCACCCGAAATCATTCAACGAATCATGGTCACATGTTTGATGCTTTTTGTACAGCGTTGATTACGTTTTGTTTCCCCATGGCAAGTATGTAAGGACCCAGTCTTGGCCCTCGCGGCACGCCGATAAGAATTATGTACAGCGTTTTGAAGAATTTTGCTGGTTGCAGGTTATGTTTTTTTGCTGTGTTGAATACGGCGTTTTGTATCTTTTCAGCCTCATTCTCAACTTTTAACACTTCAATCAATTCTTTCAATGCATCTTTCTCTTCCGCAGTTATGCTTATGGCTGTTTCTTTTATCTCTTCAAAATCCCTTACCCAATTAAACGCATAACCAACTCGCTTCTTCAAGTCTTCATCAAACATTTGATCTTTCTGCAAATAGCCGTAATTTCGAAGCTTTTCAGTTATGAATTCTTCTTCGTGTTCTTTTGGAGCCATCTTTACCAAGAAAGCCAGCAGATTATATGGCACGTGGATGCTTGGTTCTTCAGGAGATTTCAGGCTCCAACAGTATTCGTACAGTCCGCGGAGTTTAGCCAGTTCTCTCTTGTCCTTCACCATCTTTTTTCCGAAGTACACATCCTCCAAATGATCCAGCTCGTTCATGTAGAAGGGTATGTCAGTCGTGTCTAGTGTGCGGGTTCCAACGAACCTTTTCAACATAAGCAAAAGCAAAGACTGCGGTGACCCATAACAAAACCAGACTTGAGGAGTTAAAACGTTCCCCACGGAACTAGAGATTTTCTTTCCAGTTTTATCAAGGAACATTTCGTAACGTGCGTGCATGGGTGGTTCATACCGTAAGATTTCCCGACAAATTCTATCATTTATCCTTACAGAATCCTCTATGTCTTTCCCGTAGGCTTCAAACCTTATATCAAGAGCCTTCCATCTAACGGCAAATTCACCCTTCCAACTAAGCTTTCCTTCACCCTTCGTAACGTCTGCCTCCCCTTTGTGGCCGCAGCCTCCTATCCAACGTCCTCCTATTTCCATGCCTTCGCAAACATACAGAGCCTTGTTTTCTCCAGCGAGAAATTCGGTAGCTTTTGTGGTGTATATGCGTCCACAGTTTTTGCAGACTGGAAAGTAAGGTAAGACTTCCACGTAACGTTCCTGGCCAACTTCTTCTTTAACTATTTCGCCAACTCTCTTTGCGTTAAGAAGCAGTGTTCTGATTTCCTCGTTCAGCAGTCCCGTTTCATAAGCGTCTTTACCAGACATATACTTGTACTCTATTCCACACTTGGTCAAAGATTCTAAGAGCAGCGAACTCATGTGCAGGCCATAGCTTTCATGGCAACCAAAAGGATCTGGAATAGCAGTTACTGGAAAGCCCAAATGTTTTTCTAGAGATTTTGGCAGTCCAGCAGGGACTTTCCGTAAACCATCCATGTCATCACAGAAAGCAATTAACTCTGAATTATTGTCTTGTCCTCGAATAGCTAAGGTAACGGCGTAGGAACGAGCGGCGTCACCTAAATTGCCAACATGGGGAAGCCCAGAAGCTCCAAGTCCCATCTCCGTTCTAATCATATCTAAGTTTCTATCCAACTTCTGCTCTCTTTCAATTATTTTGGCAGCCATTTTGTCGTACCATGTGCCGCGACCAATTATTTTCTCGCTCATACCAAGTTTAGCCTCTACCAGCTTTAACCAAACTGCTAATAAAAAATGTTTAGAAAAACGAGTTACTTTTTTCTCAAAGCAGCAGCAATTGCCAGAGCGCCCAGCACAAGCAGCATTATTGCCAAGGAATAAAACCAGCCAAAGCTTGAAACAAACCATGCCCCACCAATAGCTATGAGTAGAAGCGCCCACGCAAACGTACTGAAGGAGCCGCGTTCATATTTCTGCGGATTTGAAGCCCTAATTCCAGCTAAAGCAATTAGCCAACAACCGTACAATGCAAGTATTAAGGGTGGAATCAACAGCCAATCAGGAACCAGATGCAACGGTTCATAGAGAAGTATAGAAATTACTAGGATTATTAGGAAAACGCCTATGGACAACAGTTCCCGTTTTTCCCCTTCAGACATCTAGTTGCCTCTTACTCCATCTTCGCTCCACAGTCTGGACAGAACTTTGAAGTAGAAGGAATGAGTTTTCCACATTTTGGACATTTGATTGTTCCAGCAGCTGCCGGCGTAAGTTGTGTTCCGCATTCAGGACAGAACTTTGAAGTAGAAGGAACTTTCGCACTGCATTTTGGACAAATCACTAACGCGGCAGCAGGTGCCTGCGCTGGACCAGTAGGCGTCATAATCTGCGGTATAAGCACCATGCCCGTTCCTAGGCCAGCACCAGACGATTTTCCAAGCTCTTCCGCAGCCTTCTTCACAGTCTCCATTCGCAGCACTTCTTCTGGTGCAGCCCTTCCAGTTCTAAGCCAGAACAGCCGCTCACGATATTCTGGTGTCGTGTCTATTCCCTCAAACCGTAGGTCTGTCAGTTCCAATCCAATTCGCTTGAAATAGTCCAAGATCGCGTTTTTTACAATTATTGATGTCTCGTCAAGTCTTGTAAAAACAGTAATCAAATCGTAGTGGGAAAGTTCATCAATCATCTTTTCATTCAAGAAGCCACGCAGGTAATTGTTAACGTCCTCGGTTGAGTATGCTTTTTGCCCACCCACAACCTCGTTCACGAAGAGCTGTGGATTTTCAACCTTGAACCAGAATGACCCATGCACCTGCAGAGGTGCAAGCTCTGTGGTTTGGGCTCGCGTGCCATATTTTCCAGCAAAAACTTTCGTTGAGATAAAAATTACTGAGGCTTTGAAAGGTTTTTCACCATATCCAGCAATTCGCGACAGTAATCCAGTCAGCAATGACAGATTCAGCGTTGTTAATGTGTGTCTTCCTGCACCAAAAACATCGTAAGCTTTACCATCTCTGAAAAACACTGCAACTTCATACTCATGCACTATTAGCTGAGAACCCCATGTAATTTCTTCGTTTGGATACCTCCACAGAATATCTTCTGATCCCGGGTTCTTCCAGTCTATAACTTGCGGCATCTTAACTCACTCCCAATATTACTTCGCCTCTCCTATCAAAGGTTTCCTCAAAAGCCTCCAACGTTTCAACCAAATGTTGTATGCGTTCTTTTGCCTTTCCGGGTTCCTGTTTCATAACTTCCGACTTGAACGCGTCAACTTCGTCAACTATTTTCAGCACGTCATCAACCAGTTGGTTATCAAAGTCAATCATTCTATCAAGACTTGCTTCTCTAACCTTCACTATATTGAAGAAACCGGTATATCCATAAGAAGCATGATTCACCTTTTCTGCTACGCGATCAAATTTTGCCACCAGACGATCCATACTTGTTAAAACATCGAATAAGCGGCGATCAGACATTTTTTGAAAAACATCTTTAAGGTCGCTTTTTGCCACTGACAGCCTACGGTACAAATGGTTTCTGATAAGCCTGTCAGATTCTCTCCGCAACTCTTTTTCTTTGTAACCACGAAACCCGGGAATCGCCGCAAGAATACGCTCAGAAAGACCCATCTGCTTTTTCGCCTTTTCGTAAAAATCTTTTTTCTCACTCAAGAACTATTCCCTCATTTTTGTCTTTTGATTTAGTAAATGCTTAGTTACCACATTTAAGGTTTAGTTTCACAACTCTCTATGTTGTTTTAACATTTAGTCTAAACTTAAAATTACCAGAAAAGCGGGGGCTGGAGTCGAAATCTTCAGAACAAGGATGTAGTGTCAATTCAGCTTTTCTTTCCTTAGAGTGTGTAGGTATTTCGTATGCGTAAAGGGTTTATACTAAAAAAGCGTGAAATACTTCAGAGGTTTTGGTGATGCGTAGGTCCAAGCTTGAAATGTACATTGATATCCTACAGGTTTTGGCGTGGCGTGGACCGTTGAAGTTGACTCACGTCATGTACAAGGCAAACGTGAACTGCAGCGTTCTTAAGGAGCATCTGGATTTTCTAATTAGGTATGGCTTAGTGGAAGAAAGAACTGTTGAGAAAAAAAGAATTGTTTATGCAGTAACTCAAAGAGGCAGAATTGTAATCAAACACTTCGGAGAACTGAAGCAAGTGTTACTTATAACAGAAGAAAACAAGAATAGAATGCCAATTCCCTTCTAGTTTTTAGAGCGCGCCACGCGTTATTTTTTCGAGTTCGAAGATCTTCTTTCAAGTAACACTCGATGTAACCTTTCCACTCGTTTCTTATCAATGTAGCCTTTGTGAGGACGAAAGCCTCCTGAAAATCCCTTAGGAATATGCAAGAGCTCATGAATCAACGTCCTTTCCTTTTCTTCATCACTTAACTTATCATATTGTTCAGAAATAACTTCGATAACATATACGGGTGGCCGCCGCAACGCTTCCTGCCATATCCTTCCCAACCCATGAATACGGGCAATAATACGTTTAGATTTTGAACCCTTACTTCGATAACAATACACAAATTGAGGCACAACATGAAATAGGTCTAAACTGTCTGCGATCTCATCCACTAACCTCTTAACATCCGGAGCCTCCACGTAATCCAACGTCAAAACTCATCACCTTCTAACATCTAAGCGCCCGTTTATGCTCAGTTTCTCATTACCACTAGCATTAAACTCTTTAAAAGTTGTTTGAATCTTGTTCAAACGTGGAGCGACAGCTCTAACTGCCCCTCAAAACACTCCGAATCCAGTTGAGGGTATATCACCTTTTATGACCATTCCAGTTGCTCCATCCATCAACATTCGGTATGTTTTGCCTTTATACTCGTACTTCACAAACCATATGGGAGCATGCAAGTAAACTGTCTGGTTAAGTTCTATCTCATTCTTCATTTCAATAATTCTGTCAACATCTTGCTGAACCAAATAGCGATGATGCTCCTCAATCTGTTGCCTTGCAAGCATCACTGCATCATTTTTGTCGATTTCGCTGTTCAGAACTTTTGCATAAGCCTCTACTTTCTTGAAGTTGTAGGGGATTTTACCTTCTAATGGCACATCATACTCTCTTGTTGGAAACGTCGCTGCTTTTCTTGCGAGAACTAGCCAATCATACTTTTTCTCGATTTTGCCTTCCTTAATAACTGGTGGAGTTATCCGCTCAAAAATCCCTTTATAGGCACTCTCGGCGTCTATGGATATAACCCAGAAAGGCAAATAAGTCAAGGTTTTTTCCTTAATTTTTGATTTTTTCGCGAGGTTAGGAGGCTTCAGAAAACCTGCACGCATCCAGTTTTTAACTGCTTCTTCAATTTTTGTCGGGTCATACTTGTTCTGCAGCATGGAATGTTCGAAGGTGAAAGCCTTTCCAGTTTCTATTACAACGGTGTAGCCGCAGTATTTGCATGTCGCTATTATTTCACCGGGTTCAAATGATATGGGTGCGCCGCAATGGGAACAGCTTATTTCCTTGACTATGGACATCTGTTTCACGGCTTCTTCTTTTCTCTCTTTGTTATTTCATTTGCTACAATAACACCTGACGCTGAAGCTTGAACCAGCCCTCTTGTGACTCCGGCTCCGTCACCGATTGTGAATAAGTTGTGGATTTTGGTTTCTAGGCTGTTGCTTAGCTGTAGTCGTGAGGAGTAGAATTTTACTTCGATGCCGTATAGAAGCGTGTCTGTTGAATGTATTCCCGGAGAGATTTTGTCTAGTGCTTGAAGCATCTCCCTTATATCAACAAGGTAGCGGTATGGTAAAACGAAGCTTAAGTCGCCTGGCGTGGCATTCTTCAACGTTGGAGTTACTACACTTCGGCTAATTCTTTCAGGTGTTGACCTTCTTCCAGACTTGAAATCACCTAAACGTTGTATCATCACGCCTCCGCTGAGAAGGTTTGAAAGCCTAGCAAGATATTTCCCGTAAGCTATAGGTTCCTTAAACGGTGCAGTGAAGGAAGTGCTTACCAAAATAGCAAAGTTTGTATTCTTGGTTTTTCTCTCTGCATAACTTTGTCCATTGACAGTTAAGATCCCGTTGTAGGATTCTGTTATGACCTCGCCGTAAGGGGCAACGCAAAATGTGCGGACCTGATCGTCAAAAAACTTTGAGTAATGAATGAATTTAGGTTCGTAAAGAGTCCTAGTCAATTCTTCCATGACAGCAGCTAAAACTTCAACTCTTATTCCAACATCAACAGGGTTGTTAAGTGTCTTCAAGCCGAGGGCTTGAGCCTCTGCTTGGAGCCATTCAGCTCCAATTCTTCCAGGCGCAACAATGACGTATTTTCCGAAGTACTTCTGCCCGTCAACTGTTTCGACTCCTTCAACAACACTGTTTTTTACTATGAGCCCTTTGACGTCTTTTCTAAGTCTAACTTCAACCTTGCCGTTTAGTTCTTGACGCATTTTCCGAAGGGTTCGAGCGCATCTCTCGGTGCCCATATGTCGAATTCTTTGGCGAATAAGTTTTAAACCAGCCAGCGAGGCTCTTCGCTCAATCTCCTCTACCTTCTTAACGTCTGTCCCATAGACGTATTTGGGTGCGCCGAATTTCAAGTAAACACTGTCCACATAACTTATGAGCTTACCAAGCTTCTCTTTCGAAACATACTGGCCTAGCCAGCCACCGACCTCAGTGGACAGGGTAAGTTTACCATCACTGAAAGCTCCCGCCCCACCCCACCCAGCTAATAACAAGCATGGTTCACAGTGGATACATTCGAACCCGCGACTTGCCGGACATTTACGTCGATTTATGTCTGGTCCTTTATCAAGCATCAAAACATTGAGATCAGTTTTCTCTGTTAGCTCAAGAGCTGAAAAAATCCCTGCTGGACCAGCTCCAACGATTATTACATCATACTTCAAAGAGATTGCCTCCTGAAACCCAAACCTACATGTAGCAACTAGCATATATTTTTTGGCGAGCAGTTCAATGTTGAAATCTTACAAGTCGCAAAAACCACATTTTGCTTTCAAGTGACCTTTCACTTGCGAGCATGTGGTACTAAGCATAGAAACTTTACAGTTTTTTCACTGTTGTTTTTGAACTGATGTTTCTCATTTGACGGAATGAAAATGACATCACCCGCTCCAAACTTTCTTTCCTCTCCTACACCAACCACAACACCTTCACCTTCTAAAATGAAGACCTCATGTTCCCAAGAATGACTGTGAAAAGGACTGTACCCTCCAAGCTTCATCTCGAACAATCTCATTGCAAAGTTTTCAGCTCCCATGTCCTTCGTGATAAGCCATCTAACACTCAACTTTAAGCTTCCTTCCCCAGCATCTTTTGCTTCAACATCTCTGTAATGGAAAACTTTCATTACAACTACCTGTCCAAATCAACTAAGGAC
>DAOVMU010000116.1 GCA_030630585.1 Candidatus Bathyarchaeota archaeon
GCCGCAGGGATTACGTCTACAATGGATTCTAGGGTGTTGTCTTCTTTGCGTTTCTCACTCCTCAGCGTTACAACAGCTCCATCTACATGGAAGTGATACAAGAACTCGAAATCCAATCCATGGTCAACGGCGGAAATCGTCATAAAACGGAGAGTTTGATACTGCCTTTTCATAGCGTTGACGGCTTTTCTAAGAGCCGTCACCTTGATTCTAGCGAAAACTCTTCTCTCACGGGGTTTCGATGCTTCAATCAGATCTTCACCCAGTTCCTGCTTCAGATAAGCCATTATCTCATTCTCTGAAACCATCACGTCAACACCTCTACGTAGTGTTTCTTATTGAATTCCCACGCCTCTTCTCTGGTCGCAACCCGTATGGCTTGTGGAGAACAAAACTTGGCACATTGCGGGTCACCATCGCAGAAGTCGCATTTCATTGAAATTTTGTAGTCTTCATTGAACCAAGGCATAGAAAGAGGACACGCAAATGTGCAGGTCTTGCATCCAATGCATCTTATAGGGTTTATTCGCACTAACCCTGTTTCTTCGTCTTTAACTGCTGCTTCATTTGGGCACGCAGCGACACAGACAGGTTCATCACAGTGTTGGCAGTAAATCGCTTCAAATTCAGCGTTTTTCTCGTCAAACTGCACATGCATATGGGCTTTTTCAAGGTCGAACTGCTTGAAATGATAGAAGACACAGGCGATCTCACAGTAGCGGCATCCAGTGCATCGCGTAGGGTCATAGAGCAACACTTTCTGATGGGTAGCCGACGTTCTTGACATAAACTTCACTCAAGCTTAACTTAAAGAGAAACAATAAGAAAAAGAAAAGAATATTTAATCCTTTCTCTATTGTTATTCATTAACTTCCTTATTTTCAATAAGTATTCAACAAACGAATCTTAATATATAATCAGAATACTTCAATTAATTACAAAACGAAATGGTACATTACTGAACCTCAAATCTCATAATGAAGGTGAAGAGTTTGGAAAAACTTGACGAAACTGACAGAAAGATTATTTCCTTGCTTGCGGAAAATCCCGACCTCTCACAGAGTGCGATTGCGTGTCAATTAGAAATGTCTCAGCCTGCAATCTATGCTAGAATGAAACGATTAAGAAATAGTGGAGCAATAGCCCATGTAGTCGGTATAAACTTGAAGAATGTGAAGTTTTACATAGCAAAGGTGGAAATGACTGCTGAAGATCCGTGGAAAGTTTTGGACTTTTTCAAGAATTGCCCAATGTACCTAAATGGGCTGATTACTTCTGGAAGACATAACTTATGTTTGTTCTTCGTAAGCGAAAAGCTACAAGCAATAGAGTCTTGCATTAATCATCATATAAGAAGAAACCCGAATGTTGTTGATGTGGAATTCAATGTAGTTATAACACCAGCAAAAGACTTGGTGGTTCCCGTAAAACTATGGAACGAAAAGAGAGATAAATCCCCCTGTGGAAAACGTTGCACAGAGCAGCCCTGCTATCCTTCTGAAAAATGTTTAGGATGCCCCGCCACAATCTTCTACAGAGGAAACATTTTCTAAACCGAAAATATGTCTTTATGATTGATACGGCACACTTTCAAGCCAAACCAGCGTGCAGGATTATCTTCTACAGTATGTTAACGTCGAAATGTGCATGCTGAAAACTTCAGCGTGGGCCAACACAAGAACTGCTTTCAAAATCTACCCAATGAGCAAAATTAACATACTACGTTAATGCTTTTATGACTGACGATTTTGTTACATAAAAAGTGACGTGCTACACATCTTAGAAAAAAGGGGAAAGCTACATGTTGATTATTCTTTCGTAGTTGAGGACTAAGTCTATTATTTCGCCGTACCCTAAGACCTTGATTTCTGGATGAATCAGTTTCTTTAGGCCTCGCAGTTCAACGTCTTTTTTGGCTGCGAAGATGTGTACACCGCGTTTTATTGCTTCGGTTACGGTGCCGTTTCCATTTTTTCCTTTGCATCCGAAGTAAACAGCGTCTTGCAGAAGACAGATTCCAACTTCGCTGTCCGTGTGTTCTGAAGCAAGCTTTATACTCGTTGGCTCCGTGCTTGTTACAAAATAGAGTATCTTAGCCATAAAACATCACCTAAAATGTTAGTGTAGCGTCAGCCTCAGCCATTGTGTTAAGGATCTCGCTGTGTTCTTCTACCGTAACGCCGTCCACTAAGTTCCCTAGGGTCAGTCCACGCGTTTCTAGCGAGTCTTTGTCTATGAGTACTGGAATTTCGGTTTCCTTCAAGAAATCTAGATGGTGTTTGTAAAGCATCATATCGGTTTCTTTTAGGAACGCGTATACGCTGTCTCCTATGGAAACGACTTTTGTTTCGGATGCACTGACTGCAACGGCCACTCTTAAACCTTCAGCCGGATATAACGAGCCGTGTGGAGGTTTCGTCAATATGACAACAATTTTCTTGGACATACTTCTTCTCTTCCTTTATGAGATTACTAGAACTCTGTCGGACTCTTCCACTATGTCTGCAATGTCGGGTGTTCCAGCTCTCTTGGCGCCCTCAATGAAGGCTCTTGTTCCTCTTACAAGCATGCACAGTGTACATAAACGGACGTCTGCTCCTCTCGCTATTAGTTCCCTGAATTGTTCTTCTATGTTGATTACGCCTGGAACCTTCTTTTGTCCCACTTTCACACAGTTGACCGCATCCATATAGCAGAAAATCTTAACGTTCATGCCTTTCTCTAAGGCTGCCTTCGCTAGCTCAATTGTTGTTTCCGGACTCTCAGACTGGTAAGGTCCAGAAAAAAAGAGAAAGCCTATTGTCGACATGCTATCCCCTCATGAACATAATGTACGCTGCTACCCAGCATCCCAAGATTATGAACGCTCCGCCAAGTATACTGCTCAGCGCTAGTTGAGGTACGCCGCTCAATATATGTCCAATGTTGCAAGCTGTTCCGACGACAGCACCTATACCCATCAATACCCCACCGACAAATTGTTGTAACAGCCGCTTCGCGTCTGGAGCTCTAAACTTAAACTCACCAGCAATGACAGCAGCAACAGCAGCACCTATTACCACGCCAATCACTAGGAACGTGAACCAATTTAGCATCCCGGATCCCAATCTGGGAAGCTCACCAGTTATTAGAGCGTTCAGAAAACCGAACCATCCGCCGGAAATTCCCAAAGCATAATTTTGGAAAGTGTAGAAGGCTATTATGCCAATGATTCCCACAATGATGCCAGTGATCCACCAGTTCCAGCCTGTTTTGAAGATTTTTTCGTACAGTGTTCCTTCCGCTTTAGTCTCTTCGCCGCCACGTTTCCATACTAGAACAGCCAGCACGACACCAGCTATTATCACTACAAGAATCCATGGATCTAAACCGAAGACATTGGCTAATGTTAGATTTGCATTTCCAACATAAGGTCCAGCGTTTTCTGTAGTTATCGCCTTCAAAGCGCCTTCGGTGGGTTGCAGATATAATGTCAAATCCTTCAAAGCACCGCCCTTCGTTACAAGGCCACCGATCATGAAACCGAGCAAAGCAACGAAAGATCCCACCATGCCCTCTCCAACTCTATAGGTGGTTCCACTCGCACAACCCGCAGCTAAAACCATGCCAATGCCGAAGATGAAGCCGCCGAAAATCATTGCACCCCAGTAGAATGTCTTTGGATATAGTTGAATGTATCCCATTGTTGCCATGAGGTGAAAGCCGATCATCTGAACAACTATTGCCATTGCAACCGCCTTGAGCAGCGTGTATTCCTTCATCAATACGATATCCCTGAACGCTGAGTTCATACAGAAACGTCCTCGTTGCAGTACGAAACCGAAGATTATTCCTACTACTAGCCCAGCAAGCATTAGTGATGTATCAGTCAAGTCTGTAACCTCGCTACTTTATTTTTATTAGTATTCTCCATTCACCTGTTCCTGTTTTCTCGGTTTTCAGAATTTCATGTCCCATCTTCTCGACTGATCGCGGTATTCGCTCCGCAGACAGTGGATAGTCAAGAATTACCTCTAGTATTTCACCTGATTTCATCTTCTTCACTTTCTTCTGAGTCTTCACGTCTGGGTATGGACACACTTCTCCTCTAACATCCAAGGTTTCAGTTGGTTTCACATCTGAGCTCATCTTTCCACATTCTCCTTTTCCTTTTAGACTAAGCTTTGAAAAGGAGGCATTTTTAAGCCTTTTGAAAGTAAGCATGTCAAGTATATGTTAGATGTAACGCAAACGTACTTTACATGTAACACAAACATTTACGAAGAGTCGTGGGAAAAAACACATGGAAATAGTGGCTACATTCATAGACAATGACAAACTGATCAAGACACGATTTTCAGAAAATTCTCGTTTCCACTACTTTTGTCATATAAGAAGATGCTTCCATGCTAAAAGCCAACTATTCATGGTAACAAAAAACAAGTTTTTAAATAGCCTTAACTAGCACAGAATTGAGTTTACCCCGTCCAAAATGAAGAGATAAATGTGATGCGTGCAAAAATCAGAGTTACCGGCATAGTTCAAGGTGTAGGTTTCCGTCCATTCATTTATCGTATCGCTGTGAAAAACGATTTGAACGGCTATGTTAGAAACAGAGGTGATGCAGGAGTAGAAATACTCTTAGAAGGCAGAAACAAAAACATCAGAAAATTCTTGAGAGATTTGAAAGAGAAGAAACCTCCTTTAGCACAGATTTATGAAATAATCACATTTCCTTTGAAAGGAAAAAGCGAGTATGAAGCTTTCACGATTCTAGAAAGTTCTGAGGAAGCTAAGTTTTCAGGCTCTGTTATCCCGCCGGACATATCTATTTGTGATGAATGCTTACAAGAGCTTAGAGACCGAGAAAATCCGAGATATGAATACTTCTTTATTACCTGCACAAACTGTGGTCCAAGATACACGATTATTGAACGGCTTCCGTACGACAGAGAAAACACAACCATGCAGGACTTTCCTATGTGTGGTTTCTGTGAAAGCGAATACTCAAACCCTTTGAACAGACGTTTCCACGCCCAAACAGTTGCTTGCACGAAATGTGGTCCAAGAGCATACTTGACAAATAAGGAAGGTGAATTAATAGCTGAAAAAGATCCTATACGAGATGCTGGAAAGCTTCTTTCAGAAGACTTCATCATCGCAATTAAAGGATACGGCGGCTTCCACGTCGCCACTGCAACAACCAACGATGAGCCTTTGATCAAGCTTAGAAAGGTTAAGCATA
>DAOVMU010000115.1 GCA_030630585.1 Candidatus Bathyarchaeota archaeon
ATTTTCTCAGTCAATTCATAAGCAGCTATGGCTTTGGCTTTTGCGTAGGGATTTTGAAAATCAGAGTTGTCTCGAATGGTGTCGGCGTCAATTATCAATTTAGGAGGAGTTGGACTTGACGTTGTCTTGATTGCACTTATTAGTTTGTCGATTTCTTGGTGGAGTATTCTGTAAGCGCCAGTAATTGCAAGCACCTTGATGATGTTTGAATTGAAAATTGCCATCTCTATTGGGTCTAGAAACTCTCTTCGCGCTCCGATGAGCGGATCACCCGTGATGATTATATAGCCTAAACCTTGTTTTTCAAGTTCAGCCTTAATGCGCTTTGCAGGAGCGTCCGAAACAACGACACTGGGGACACCACTACTTGATAATTTTTCTCTAACTCTTGCTGGTCCCGGTATTGACGGGTTGGGAGATACTAAGACTAAAAGATCTGGATCAAAATCGAAGATTTTTGGCAAAGCTTCTTCAACGTCTTCAACACTCATCTTCGAACCTGTCGTCACAGTTCTGATTTTAATGTCTTTACGGTCAGCAAGTTCATCAAAAAGCAGTTCAAATAAAGGCGACGTAGCAATGTTACCACATTTAAAAATTACAAGCTTGACTATTTCCACAACAAAACACCTAACCTGAAGATTGGTCGTCTGCAATTATTATTGTATTTCTAACCAACTTTTGCATACTTCTTCGTTGTTTGTGGGTAGCAGACTCGGAGAAGTTTTAAGCATAAATTTATGAACATTCCAAGAGACATAATCTGCTAACCGTGAAACTTCACGGTTAAGGTTTTCGTTATCCGGGGAAGAAGGGGCTTCTTTTGAAGCGTTATACGACGTTTCCAGTTTTTCGAAAAAGTATCCAGTGATGCCTTTCTTCAGCTTCTAACACAACTCCTCAAAATCAACATTCAGATCATGGCGCATACTTAACTTATATAACTTATCTTATTAAACATGCACTCCGACTCTACCTGAGAAGAGAAGATACTTGTAACGGTGAAAAATGGATGGATACTTCTTTCGAAGCCCGACGAGAGATTCTTTCCAAAAGTTATAAACTCAAACTAGCGATATTCTCTTTCTACAAGTGACTAACCATGAACCTCAAAAAAGTAAGCTTTGAAGAATCAATAGGAATGAATGTTGTTGCGCATGGGAAATGCCTTGGCTGTCGTGCATGCATAGTCGTCTGTCCCTTCAATTGCCTGGAGTACAAAGAAGGAAAACCTAGCTTAACAAAAGAATGCAAAGATTGCGGCATCTGTGCACAAATTTGCCCGCAATATGATTGGTCATGGCCTAAAATGGAGAACTCAGTGTTTGGCAGAGAAAGGAGATCTGACGAGGAGTTCGGAGTCTATCGTCGACTTGTTATAGCTCGAGCTACTGATAATAGATTAGTGGAGGCCTGTCAGGATGGAGGTGTAGTCACAACGCTTTTGACTTTTGCTTTTGAGAATGGAATTATTGATAGCGCAGTTGTATCCGGAATCACAAAAGAAAAACCGCTATACCCAATTCCAAAACTAGCCACAACTTCTGATGAAATCCTAAAATATGCTGGAACAAGATATTCTTATTCACCAAGCATCCTCTCCCTAGCTGAGGCAGTCGAACAGAAGAAAACTAGCATAGCATTTGTGGGTACACCATGCCAAATCCGCGCAGTCAGAAAAATGCAGATGCTTGGCTTGAAGAGGTTTACAAAATCTTTGAAGTTTCTAATTGGACTCATGTGTTCAGAATGTTTCACCTACAGTGGATTTATAGAAAAGCACATACACGGAGATTTGGGTCTTAACCTGAACGACATAGAAAAAATAAACATTAAAGGAAAAATATTGGTGAAAACGAAATCTGGAGTTAAAACGATTCCTCTGGCGGAAGCAAAGAAATATGCACGAAAAAGCTGCAAGTCTTGTGATGACTTCAGCTCTGAACTGGCTGATATTTCAACAGGAGGTCTAGGTTTAGATGGATGGACGTTCACAATTATTCGCACGGGAAAAGGTGAAGAATTATGTTCAAAGGCTGAAAAAGCTGGATTTTTAGATGTTAACCCCGTGGATGAAGGCGCATACGCTTTAAATTTATTGAGAAAACTCTCGAAAAAGAAAAGAAAGGCATCTAAGGTTTACTGAAGTAGAGTATGGAAAAAGCATATATGATTTCAACGTTGAGACTTTCCCTTTCACACAAAAGTGGTGCATACTTGCAAAAGATGAAAACTCGAGCGATTGCAGCTGCCAGTGTATTGGGGGCTCTTGCGGCATTATCAGAGGTTATCCCGGGGCTACCCTTTGACATTCCCTTCCCGCTTTATCCAAAGATCTCTTGGGATCTTACGGGAGTACCTATTATGATTAGTTTGTTAGTCTATGGGCCTCTGTGCTCCGTATACACTTGCCTTATCGGCTGCTCGGTTATTTTTCTGAGAGGAAACCTTCCAGGCGGATATTTGAAACTCATTGCCGAGTTAGCGACTTTATTAGGTTTTGCGTTGTTGAGAAAGCATATTGTTTTGAATTCAACTATTGCTGTCACATTACGAGTGGTTACAATGACTGTAGCAAACTACTACCTGCTCCCGTTGTTTTATGGAATTCCGGAGTCTTTTGTGATGGGGTTGCTTTTTCCAGTAGCGTTGTTTAACGTGACTCAAGCTTTAATTAATATCATCTTGGCATATCTGGTTTACCTGCGAATCATGAAGGTGAGAAAGTAAAGGCAAATGCAAATCGTTATTGGTTGATTAATGTCAAGAAAAGCCTCCAGTTTCGGCGCGGCATTACTCCCGCGCGCGCTGGCGGCGGTATAATAGCAATTCGAAATGGAAAAACAATTGGATTAGTGGAGCTGCCAATAGCTGGACTTATGTCTGACGAAATGCCAGAAGTCGTTCGTAGAAAAATTGAGAAGTTGTAGAGGGCATGGAAAAAACTAGGCTGCATCATCGAGTCGCCCTTCATGAGTTTGTCCTTGCTTGCGTTGCCAGTGCTACCCGAATTAAGAATAACCGATAAGGGCTTGGTTGATGTTAGAAAGTTTATTTTCATCCCCCTGTTTATATAGTAAATCTAAACAAAGGAAGGAAAACAATGAATAGAGCAACATTTACGTATAGAGCCGAGAACGGAAACGTCTGTGAAGTTGAGGATACTTTTGCGGAAATGTTTTCCCTGTGGGTTGGCCGCGTATTAATAACAGCTCAAAATGAAAAATGGGCTTTGACTGCAGCGACCGTTGCAACTGGTTTAGCGACCAGCATAATCATGGCTCCAGCTGAAGCTGGCATCGAAGGAATCGTGCCAGCCAACAAAACTCCAGATAAACGCGTTGGCATTTTAATCCAAATATACAATCATGATAGGTTTCAATTGAAAACTCAGATGATATTGCGCATAGGACAGTGCATAATGACGTGTCCAACAACCTCAGCTTTTGATGCAATGCAAAATGCGAAAAGAAGACTGAAGGTTGGCAGAAGCATAAGACTATTTGGTGATGGTTTCCAAAGAAAGAGCTTGGTTGGTGATAGAAAGGTTTGGAGAATCCCTGTGATGGAAGGCGACTTCATAGTTGAAGACACTTTCGGTGCAGGTAAAGCCATAGCTGGTGGGAACTTCCTTATCCTAGCTGAAGACAAGCCTTCGGGGCTTAAAGCAGCAGAAGAAGCAGTAGAAGCTATTAAAGACAAAGTAAACGAAGTCATTTTGCCCTTTCCTGGTGGAGTTTGTCGCTCCGGCTCGAAAGCGGGATCCCTAAATTATAAGCTTAAAGCTTCGACATATCATACCTTCTGTCCACCGCTGAGGAAGCTTGTGCCTGATTCACAGCTACCCGAAAACGTGAACTGCGTCTATGAAATCGTCATCAACGGCTTGACAATTGAAGCTGTCAAAAAAGCTATGGGCGAGGGAATAAGAGCTGCTACAAGCGTTCCAGGCGTTGTCAAAATCTCAGCTGGCAACTATGGAGGCAGACTCGGTCCATACAAAGCATTTTTGAAAGAAGTATTAGAAATAACATAATAGTTATTCCCAAACTCTTATTTTCTTCCTTTAAAAGGCATTAAATAGCAATATTTATATAATCTTCTAACCCACTCACTTATAGGTGAAAACGCATGACCGAAATAAAATTGAGCGAAAAACGGTTTCCGAATGATAAAGCCACCATTGATTGGTTGGACACTTATGCGCCCCGAACTCAGGAAACCTATATCATCGCTTGGAAATATTTTCTCAGATTCACTGGAATGACAGGCGACGGGATTCTATCCGATCGGAAAAACGATAAAGATCATCAGTGGGAAAAAACGGTTCTCAGATTCAAACAATGGATGAACGAGAGAAAAACCGAAAATTGGGCATATACGTGTCAAGCCATTGTCCGTTCATTCTTCGCCTTTCATTATACTCCGCTGAAATACCGACGAACCGAGAAGCGTAGACTTGCAAAGCGGAGAAACGAAACCGAGGATTATCAGTTCTCCCGCGATGAACTGAAACGAATGGCGGATGTCAGCGATCTCATGGAGAAATATGTCCTTACCGTAGGCAAAAGTTTCGGTCTGCGTGCAGGCGATTTCGTCACCTTAAACCGTGGAGACGTTGAACCTTATCTAAACCGTGAAGTACCGATCAGCATCGGAAAATTCGCAACGGAAAAAGAAGAAGTTGATGCCTATCCATTCATTGATAACGATGCATTACCTGTGATTAAAAACATGATCGACTATATGACTCAACAGGGAAGAATTAAACCGACAGAGAAAATCTTAACCGTAAATCCGAGACAACTGAGCAGAATCATCCGCCGAATTACTAAACGTGCAGCCATAAATTATGGCAGTAAGAGAGTTCGGTTTCACTGCCTCCGAAAGTTTCTCTGCGACCGATTAGCGAGTGTGATGTCTGAAAGCAAATGGAAGCAGGTTATCGGAAAAAGCATCGGTGAACGGGCTTATATCTCACCCCGTAGTCTTCGAGAGGATTACACGAAAGTGATGACTGAAACCTGTTGGAGCCAACTGGAGACAATTGATAAGAAGATTCATCTTGAAGCGATAAAAATGGAAGCCATGAGACGAGGAGTAACCAAAGAACAGATAATAGAATATTTTGGGCTTCAGCAATGTAGAACTTTAGATCATAAAATTGATGCCTTGGAACAATGGCTCGAAGAACATCGCCCTGTCGTGCCAATCATTGATGTCGAAGAAAGCGAAAACACCAAAGAG
>DAOVMU010000139.1 GCA_030630585.1 Candidatus Bathyarchaeota archaeon
ATCCCATTATGGCAGCGCCAATAGGCGCATCAATTCTTTCACCCCAAAACCCTTTCAGGATGTCGCTGATAATCCGATCCTTGTCAACCATGTGTGCAATCGCCTGTCTAAACGTTAGCTCATTCATCGGACTGCGCACACCCGGATAATCAAGAATCGTGTAGTTGTTGTTAAGATCAAACTGGAACATGGCACCGCCGTGGTAGCTTGCCAACACTAGGGTGGGATCCACAACAACATATTGGTACTGCTCATACGTTAACGACCATTGCATAAAGTCGATTTCGCCAAACTTCAAAGCTGTGAACGCTTCGCTCGAGCTATTGAAGAATGATATTTCCAAACCTTTATTGTGGCGTGATCCAAACGTTTCCTGAGCTCTAACCGAAAACGGATGTACATTAAACACTAAACCTAACATAACCACCAAAATCAGCGTCAACACTATGTCAGAAACAATTCTCGTTGACACTTTCTTCCCTAGTATCATATAGTTGAATCGACAAATAACATTTTCGGAGGAAACATAAGCCATAGAGTGCGCGCTAGTACTAAATTGCTGAAAACAAAAAAAGGAAAGGTGAAGCAGTACATCTTGTTCCTAAACACAATTATTGAGCCAGAGTACAAATGCCTTTCAAAGACTCGTCTTTTCTAAGCTTTTGGCAACTACATAGCTAAATCATGTCCAAAGCTTAAATTATTAAAGAACTATGGTTAGACAAAGATGGGAAATGCATGTTTAAACCTGAGGGAATCTTGCCGGCTCTGGTTACTCCTTTTACAGATGATGGAAAAGCTGTCGATGAAGAAAGACTGCGAGGGTTAGTTAGACATTGCATTGGATTAGGCGTTCACGGGGTTGTTCCATGCGGCACCACAGGCGAATTTGTAAACCTGACAACAGAAGAGAAAAAACAAGTTATTGACATAGTTATGGACGAAGTCAACGACAAAGTTTCAGTGGTAGCTGGCACAGGAGCTAGCGGAACAAACCAAGCTTTAGAAATGACAAAGTACGCGAAAGATTCAGGTGCAGACGCTGCCTTAATCGTTACACCTTTCTATTTAAAACCTAAAGACCGAGGCATCTACCAACACTACCATACAATCGCGAATGAAGTAGATCTGCCGATAATTCTTTACAATATCCCGCAATGTACAGGTGTCCAGCTTTCTTGGCAAATGGTTGAAGACTTGGCTCAAATCCCAAACATTGTCGGTTTGAAAGACAGTAGCGGACAATTAGGTTACATCCTTGCCGTTTTAGAGAAGGTTCGCGACAAAATCAACGTTTTATGCGGACACGACGAAGTTGTAGTCGCCGCCTTAGCCGCTGGCTGTTCAGGAGCCGTTCTCGCAAGCGCCAACGTCATACCGGACATCTGGGTTGAAATCTATAATCACGTGAAAAACGGTGAGCTGCAAAAAGCCCGTGAACTCCAATACAAAGTACAAAAAACGGCGCGCATCATCGCCGGCAGCGGAGCCGTGGGCACCAAGGCAGCCCTAACCCTGATGAAAGTAAAAGTTGGACCAGTCAGAAAGCCTCTAAGCGTAGGAGGAGAACTAACCTACGAGGCAAGGGAAGAACTTCGAATAGAACTGGAAAAACTAGGGAAGATAAAGCCGAAAACCATAACCTTTGAGATAGGGGAAAAACCCATAGAAGAACGCTTCAAAACCATTGACATAACACCAGAAATTATACGAGACCTCAACCTGCGAGTGGGTGAAGCCCTATCAGGACAAGGCGTAGAAGTAGCCCACATAGATCTCCTCATTGGAAAGAAGGGTGGCCCGGTAGCCGAAGCCTTCGCAAAAGCTAAAGCTACGCCAACAGCTGGACACGAATCCTTACTGGCCATTTTAGAGCCAAACCTAGCAGTTAAGCCAATAACCCTGATAGTTCCGACAGTTACGATTAGGAGTATGCGTCAAGCAAGCATGGTTTATGGTCCTGCGCAAACAGCAGTGGCAAAAGCAGTTATTGACAGTGTTGCAGATGGCATAATTCCAAAACAGGTTATTGAAGAGTTAATAATAATTGCTAACGTGTTCGTTCATCCAGCAGCCGTTAACAGACAAAGAGTATACATAAACAATTACAAAGCTATGCGTCACGCCATTCGCAAGGCAATAGAGGGCAGGCCCACAATAGACGAGTTGATAGAAAACAAGGACAGGTCAAAACATCCCTTCAAATACACACCCTAGTGACCACTTTGCCAGCTCAAAAAATAATGGAAGGAAAATACGTACTTCTTTACCTAAGCCGGCGGAAAACATACCTCGTGAAAGTTGAAAAGGGCACAACCTTCCACACTCACAAGGGTTTCGTGAAATTTGACGATATGATCGGAAAAGAATACGGTTGTAGAGTTCCAAGCAACTTGGGAATCGAGTTCACAGCTTTGGAACCTTTGTTACGCGACTACATTTTCAAATCTATGAGGAAAACCCAGATAACATACCCAAAGGACACAGCCCTAATAGTTATGTTCAGTGGAATAGGACCAGGTAGCCGTGTTGTAGAAGCTGGAACAGGCACAGGTGCACTGACCACGGCTCTAGCTCACTATGTTAAACCAGAAGGCAGAATCTACAGCTACGACGTAAGGGAAGAATTCCTTAGAACTGCAGAGAAAAACTTGAAGCGTGCAGGCTTAACTGACTTTGTAGAGTTGAAGAACAAGGACGTAACAATTGGAATAGATGAAAGCAACATGGATGCAGTTATATTGGATCTGGCGACTCCTTGGCTTGTTGTTCCACATGCTCCCTCTGCCTTAAAGTCTTCTGGAACACTAGTTTCCTTCAGCCCAACGATAGATCAAGTTGTGAAAACAGTTGAAGCCCTAAAAGAAAACAGCTTCGTAGACATCGAAACCATTGAATGTTTAATGCGTAGAATGCAAACTGAAAGGGGAAAAACACGTCCTCAAACTCTGATGACCGGCCATACTGGCTACATAACGTCCGCCCGCAAAGCAGCGAAATCCAAAGCTTGATTTAACCTTTTTCCACTACACCGATCGAAAATCAACTCGTGAATGAATTCGATGTCTTCGCCTTCAAGCGGACGAACCGAGAAACATCCCAAAGCTTTGTACTTGCCTTGTGAAAAGCATTTATTTGTTTTCCGTTATAACATTTGACAAAGTCGTTGGGGGATTATGATGGTGAAGTTTTCGATAGGTGTGGCTGAACATAAGCGTCGCATAGAAAAGGTTAGAAAGTATTTGAGAAGGCGGAAGCTTGATGCGTTATATCTAACGAATGGAACAAGCATGTTCTACTTAACGGGTTACTCATTTATTGCCACTGAACGGCCAGCAGCATTGATTATACCTGTTGACGGCAAAATCACCTTCTTGGGGCCTCTTCTAGAAGAAGATCATATTCCATTAAAAACCAGAATTATTGAAGACGTGAAGACTTACGTGGATTATCCTGGAAAACAGCATCCAATTGAGCATTTCACTGAATTCTTGAAGGACATGGGATTAGCTAAGAAACGTATAGGCACTGACAACAAAGCTGGAGCTGCTGGAAGGTGGGGTTATAAAGGTCCATCAATCGCTAAGAAGATGCGCCAAACAAAGTTTGTGGACGTAAAGGATCTAGTGCCTTCCATGCGTCTTATAAAATCTCAAGAGGAAATAGCACTCATAAAAGAGAGCGCTAAATGGGCAAATCTAGCACACGACTTGCTGCAAGACTATACAGCTGAAGGCTTATGGGATGTTGAAGTTGCGTTAACAGCTTCCTATGAAGCTTCCATAACAATGAAAAAAACTCTTGGACCAGATTATGAACCTATGCGTAGAAGTTCTCCAGTAGGCGCCGGCTTCAGAGGTCAGATAGGTGAAAT
>DAOVMU010000002.1 GCA_030630585.1 Candidatus Bathyarchaeota archaeon
GCCCTTATCATGAATCGTGTAAGTTACTGGAGCCCCAACCCTAGTCCGCTTCGCTCTCTGCTCACTTGTGAAAGCCCTCCACTCCGGCCCCCTATCAGCAATCTTCGCAGTAACCACAAACCCACAATCCATACAAACCACTTCAGCACACTCATAATCCCGCATAAGCCGCCCACCACCACACTCCGGACAACACTGAACCTTAACGGCTTCAGCGTGCGAAGTTTGCAACTCGGAATCAGAGTCCATAAGTCCTTTTTCTTCTTTATTATCCATTAAATTTTCCCCTTTCTCCTCTTTGAGGGAGCAACACACAGCTTTTTTCTCGTTAGCTCTTCAGATTTCTAGATTTGAGGTTCTACTGCTACGTGGGGTGAAGATATTGGACTGAATACATCGAAAATCTTTCCCGAATGTCTTAGTTTTTCACCAGCAACGGGTTCGCCGATCTTCAGGGCATTCTTGATTTCAACAATAACGTTTCGGCTTGGACTTGCATGGATAAGTCGACTTGGTCTCTGCAAACCTTCAAATTCCCCTCGAAAAGCGAAATGACTGAACGAATCATTTTATTTAAACATTTTGTAGGAATCTTAGCGAAATTTTTTGTGTCAACACTCGTGATTGCCATTTCCAAGGGAATTTGATGTCGCAGTCGCCGTGGTTTCTAAGAATAAGAGCATGTGTTGTGATTTCAACATCAAACCACTAAGGGAAAAACCAAAAGCGTCAAGATCAACTGGAGACAAGTTGTGATGGAGGGCCACCACTTCAGATGTGAAGTGAGGAAACGAAATGCGAAGTCGGTCAACGTCACCGTTGTCCAAAATGTGGTAGCTGGAAGGCCAAAAGCGTCTGGATAAGTGAAGAGAAAAAACTATCGCTGTGCAGTGTTCAACGTCCTACGTACACGAAAGAGACGTTGTGACTTTGATAAATGCAGAAGAATGAAAATCGATGCTACGCCTGCTAGTTTTTTCTGCAGTTGTTCTCCAGTTTTCTAATTGGCTCAACAGTTTTTCCAGCGGTGCCGTCTGCCTTTTGATTGCAACCTTTCTTTCTGCAAGCTCTAAATCCTCAAACCTATCTTATTCAATATTCTCTGTGCGAGTTTACCGTGTTTGGATTTTTTCGAAGAAATCAGGCCTTACTGAGGAAAGTTGGAAACGTTGGAAAATCTGCGCGTCAATTCTCAGATATTTCTATACTACTGAATCTAGGTGGGAGCGATAGTGTTATTTCTTCTATTGTCGACACTGTAATGCGAGGAAAAAGCTATGTCGTACTTCACTCGTAAGCAACGCGTCAAAATAGCTCTTGGAGGTCTCTTGTTGCTTATAGGGCTTGTAGTTTTGATCTTCACATTTCTGGTAATTGCGGAAAAAGTAATTGTGAACGACTTCCTACGACATGATTTGTTGGTTAATGTTATGGCAGCTGTAGGAAGCCTGGATATTCTTGCCGGGATTCTGTTACTTCGTTCCCAATGAAACTCTACTATTCACTTCCTATTGAAGAAAGCAAGAGGGCTATGTCTCCACACCCAAAACTTTTTTCCATTTTCAGAAAGCCTTAAGCTTGTTCCTCTTGTGCCACACACTTTAGCACAAGCAAGCTGTGCATCTTGAAGCAGAGGGAAAGCACCCCCCCTAGGGGGGGTTCACTGTTACAATGCTGGTCATGTTGTTACATTCCTTGAACGGTTGCTGGAAGCTCTAGCCTTTTAGAAAGGGGTTCGACCTCCGAGGCTTTGTCAGCTGCATCAACGCTTCTAAGACTTGACCTCTTCCCTACATATCGAAAACAACCTTGGCTTTCAATAGTTGCTGTGAAAGTTACAGGCGCTTTTCTTTATGGACGCCGAATCTGTTAAAAACTTGAATGATATGTGCTTTTCTTGAAAAATTATTTGCTTCCTATTAGAAAAGCTGATACTGGAGACGTCTCCCGCATCTTCCCATTTTTCTATTGGTAGTTCGCTCTTTAACTTCTATGAAGCCTCTGGAATTTTGTTAACTCGTGTCTCCTTTTTCTGTAGACTGTTACTGCTAGTAGTGTTGCTATCATGAATAATGGGAGAATAAGTAGCGATGGAAACTCTGGAATTATAAAATCTCTCAGTATCAAGGTCACTTGCTTGTTTTCTGTCACGTCTAACCACATTTTCTCGTCCATTGCAGCGGCTCGATATCTCACCTTAATAATACAGTAGACAATGTCTTGACCGAAGATATCATAATAAGACAAGATTATGTCACGCATCGACATGTAAGCGGCTGATCCGTACTCTCCACCTATCACGTAAGGTCTTTCAATGGTCCACAAACCATTACCCACGACATCGATTTGTTTTGATGTGCCGTTTGGCAAGAGTATTTCAACGTCTGGAGGTTCCATAGCAGCTTTACTCAATCTTACATAATGGTGTATGGGGTCTTCCCTAAGCTTGTCGAGTTGTTCCCTTGAAATTGTTTCGTCGATATCAGTCATATTTAACTTGCCAAAACGCGGGAAGCTGAGACCACCAAACCCTGTTATGTTAACCCAGAATGCTTCTCCGGCTAGTTCATGTGTACTGATTTCATATGTTGCTATTACGTAGGTGAGGTGCACAGGATACTCGCCCGTTGCAGTAAGCATCTTCTCAATCAATGTAAATCTAGTCAAACCGTCAGAATCTGTCAACTTCAACACAGATCTACGTCCATAAAAATCCCAACTGAACACCGTAACATTCGCAACAGGGACGTCTTGTCCAATCGAGTCTATCACATGAACGTCAAGATGCCAGCTGAAATATACCTTAGCCTCTGATTCAATGTGTAATTCAGACAAACATGTTGAGTTCAGCAGCCAAGTGTTTGAGCTATCGTGAACCAGTAAGCGATTGATGGTTGAGTCGTTTATCAACAACACAGAGGACCAACCACTCCACGATTTCCCAATTGTGGAGTTACAGATACTCACAGTCGAGGAATGATATGCACGGAGGAGTTCAACGTTGGAACTTGATGTTATTAGTACGTTGGAATTGTCCCTTGCATACAGTGTGAGGAAATTCGGGATTGTTGAATTGCTAATTGTGGCAGTGCTGTTATCACAAAGCCAAATTTGAGTTGGTGTGGCGTAGAGGTGTGATCCTGTTATCGTGGAGTTGTAAGTTAGAAGGCGAGGATTGCCATCTAGCGGATCGGCGAGAGTAATGTTATACTGAAAAGGCTCGCTCTGAGTGAAGTTTAGAAAAGCATCCTTCAAGTGTAGTGTTGCATTATCTTTGACTATTATGCTTCCGTTAATGTCAAATCTGCCCTCAATCTTAGTCACGTTGTTGCCAGTGAGAATCAAGTCTCCTTGGTATATGGAAGGAGCAGCTTTAGCAGGTAGTATGTTTCCTTTCTGTACAAATGCAAGAGCTACCAGCAAAAAGGATACAAGGACAACAAACACAAGCTTTCTCATAACACATCACCATCAAGTATACCTCTTCGGCTTTTATGATTTATGGAAGAATCTTCCATACAACCAAAATGATCCTTATCTAGGATTCTACAACATCAGACTTTGACAAATCAGAAGGATCATAACCTGCGAAACCAGGTTTCGTACATACAAACATTCTATGAGTTTCATGGAAAGAAAGATTCACAACTCTCTATAGGTGATTTAGGTTTCGCTTTCTTTTCCCTTTTTTACACTAGACTTCATCATATAAAACCCGATAAGCAAGAAGACTACACTGCCAAAAATCCACGGTGTAAAATACCGCCAAGAACTATAGTAGTAGTAACCAGGATTGAGTACAAGCATATACCAAAGAACAGTAAACAAGCTGAAGAGAGCCAGACCAAAGATTATCAAACCCCACCAGAAAACTCGAGTCTTTTCACCTTCAAACATACCCGTCATCCATGATTCTTCTAACTTTTCAGTATATTAAAATATGTCTACAGTCATCATGCACAGCAGCACAATACTAACACAATAACATACCCCAATAACTATAGAAGATTTCTCCACAAACGTTATTTTAGGGTTTAGCCATTATAGTCTTGGAGAAGGGATTGTTGAAGAGAACATTATCTGGCATAATGCTTACACTGCTTCTAATAGGCATGTTAACATTGGCATTTAACATTCAACCAGTTAAAGCGGAGCCTAAGACTTGGACTGTGGATGATGATGGACCAGCAGACTTTTCAAAAATACAAGACGCCATAAACGCGGCAAACCCTGGAGACACCGTAATCGTTTCAGAGGGTATCTACGCTGAAGGGCAAATCAACGTGAACAAGTCTTTAACAACTCTGACGAGCGGTACTGTAACAGTAGATGGGCTTACGGAGGGCCACGTCTTTTACATCACAGCGAACAATGTAACGATCAATGGATTCACGGTAAAAAACTCAAAACTTGAATGGCCGTACTCAGGAATCTATCTATACTACGTGCAGAACTCTAATGTCACTGGCAACACTATCATCAACAATTATGGCGGCATTGGACTGGATAGATCCTACGGAAATCACATAACAGGAAATAAAGTAGCCAATTCTAAGTGGATTGGTATTCGATTAGTTGATGACTCAGACAGAAACTACATAACTGAAAACAACATAACCAACAACATGATTGGCATGGTATTATGCTGGTCCAGCAGAAACACGCTTAGCGACAACCATTTAATCAGCAATAAACACAACCTTGGAGTTGTTGGCAGGGCACTATCACATTTTGTTCACGACATAGATACCTCAAATACCGTCAATGGTAAACAAGTCTATTATCTACTTAACAAGAGCGGTTTCGTCATAGAACCTTCTACATTCCCGGATGCGGGCTACCTTGCACTCGTAAACTCAACCAACATAGTTGCGAGAAACCTAACCTTGGCAAACAATGGGGCAGGGGTGCTGCTCGCTTACACAACAAACTCGACCATAGAAGAAATAAAAGCCATAAACAACAGTATTGGGATCAGTCTAATTTCATCTGATGGAAACAACATCGTCAAAAACAATCTAACCAGCAATGATGTTGGTATCTACTTATTCTCGAGTAGCACCAACATGATTTATCACAACAACTTCATCAATAACACTGGGCAAGTATATAGTGAGGCTTCAATAAATGTTTGGGATGATGGTTATCCTTCTGGCGGCAACTACTGGAGCGACTATGCCGACGTAGACTTGTACAGTGGTCCATATCAAAATGAGACTGGAAGCGATGGAATATGGGACCATCCATACGTTATAGACGAGAACAATCAAGACAGGTATCCTCTCATGAATCCTTGTGGGGCTCCAACTCCACCAGTTGTTATTAATGCAACTGTAGACATTCATCCCCAAGCATTGAACCTAATAAGCAGAGGCAAATGGTTCACTGCCTACATTGAGCTTCCAGAAGGCTACAATGTTGCAGACATCAATGTTTCCTCAATGATGTTGAACGATACTATTCCAGCAGAATTAAGACCCCTTGCAATTGGAGACTACGATGAAGATGGCATTCCAGATTTGATGGTTAAATTCGACAGAGCTGAGGTCATATCGTACATTATTGCTAATGTTAACATGACTAAGTTATTTGAAGAAAGATTCATGACCATAACCTTGACAATAACTGGCTATCTCTATGATGATACATTATTCCAAGGAAGCGATACTATCAGAATAATGAAGCCTCCTCCAAGGAGAGGAGGAGTAAGAGACGCTTGCTCAAATAACCCTCACTTTTTTCTAAATCCACCAAGTGATGTCTTATTGATAATCTCTTATTTCCTAACCTTAAAACATAGAATCTATTATCCACAGATCTGATTATTGTATACTTATGTGCAAATCTTCCTTCTTAGAAAAGCTATAGCGTGGGATACCAGATATCAAACCCATAAAAATTCTATAAGCGAATTCATTGTGTTTTGTGTGGCTTTTTGCTGGTTGGGTAGGCATTGGCTTCTAAAAGAAGCATCAAGCCTTTCCACTTATTCTGATTAGTTCTTTTTGTTCTGCTATAACTACATTACGGAACCAGGTTTCCTTCGTCTATAGTACAACATGTTTTCTCTTGTACACTATGACTGCTAATATTATTGCTATCATAAATAGTGGAAGAATAAGGAATGATGGAAACTCTGGAACATAAACGTTTGATTGACGCTGGCAAGGTGGAACTGGCTGAACGATTGAATGAGGCGATAGCGGTTGCAGATTTTAAACTTGAACAAAGCCTTACTGACGTGGAGACACTTGTCTTGGAAATGAACCAGGCAAGTTTAACACAAACATGCCAGTTGTTACGGGTCGGAAATGAACAGCTCCTGAAAGACTACTGCGAGGCTAAGCCGTATAGGATGCATGTTACCGTTAATGGTGCCTGAGTTACACGTTACTCATGGGTTTCCGGATACAATGTTACTTCTAAAACGTCTCCGGGCTCAGCTTCAATTCTTTCAACTATAATGCGTGGAACTGTGAAGCGGCAGTTTTTGCTAAGCCTCACGTAGAAGCTTTCACTTGTATGCGTCCTGGGATTGCGAACATAAACGCTTAGGATCTCGCCTGACTCTAACTTGTTTTTCCACCTGATCAAGACGGGAACTTGAACCCGGTTGTTTTTCTGAAGTCTTGCAACAAACTCTTCACTATGTGTTAAAGGCAGCCTTAATTCACCTTTCCAAGCCTTTTCATGCCTTACTACACCTTTACTTCACGTCTTCTAAGCTTAAAAAGGATTCTGTTTCCAAAAAACAGCTTGAAATGAGGTTATCAAGAGAGCACCCCCCTAGGGGGAGGGGGGGTCATGTAGAACGGGTTAATCTTAATGAGAGGTACCACTTCCCTCTCTCTCGTGTCTCTACGTGCCCTTCACTCTTAAATTCCCTGAGATATTTGAAGACTAAGCTACGTTTGAATCCAGTTGCGTCCATCGATTCTTTCACAGACTTTCCAGTAGACGCCGACAGATGACGATAGAGCTCCATTTTGCGTTTCCTCTTATCTCCTTTCAACCTGCTAACGACATGTTTAAACGTTCTTTTTGGCATGTGGTGTACTTTTAACCAAAGTTACGACGTTAGAATTTTTTGCTTCAGCAACTATTTCATCTATATCCTCCGCATATTCCTCGTCTGAGAGATACACGTGTGCGTCGACAAACATCATTTAAACCACGACTTTAACTAGACTAGCTTGAGTTTCTTTCAAGGTTTCTCTTTCTATCTGAATACTTCTGAGCTTTAGTGGAGTATTTTGGCAAATAGAGAACAATAAACGTTAAATATTGCTTTAAATAAAAAAAGGGGTTGCGGAGAAGTCTTTATGACAGGTTTAGAATTAGCGGTTGCTCCAATGCACAGACTATGCAAAAAAGCTGGAGCTGAAAGAGTAAGCGAAGCAGCGGCAAAAGAACTGGCAAAAGAATTAGAAAAGATGGGAATTAAAATCGCGAAAGAAGCCCTAGACTTCGCGATGCATGCGGGAAGAAAAACAATAAAAGCTGAAGACATAGAAATCGCAGCTAGAAAAGCTATGGGCAAATAGCCTTCCTTCCTTTTTTTTGAAAGCCATACAACACATCTTACATAAGAAAATCCTATAAGTAGCCCTTTACCCATTTACAAGGTGAGGAACTAGCTATGGGTGGAAAGAAGAAACTCAGTTTGAAGCAGATTGAACGGATGCAGGCTAAGAAAGACGAGAAAGAAGGGAAGAAAAAGGACAAAAAGGCAACATTCAAGGAAAAGAAACCATCTGCTATAGTTCCGCCAGACCCAGAAAATGAACAGATAATAGGCGAACTCAAAAAAATGCGGGTTCTCACACCATACGCTGTAGCTTCACGTTTCAACGTGCGAATAAGCATAGCGAAAGACTTCCTTGAACAGCTAGAAGAACGTGGCATTGTTCAAATGGTTTCCGGAAACCACAGCCTAAAAATCTACAAGGCAGCAGACTAGCTCACAACCTATTAACCAAGCTTTTTCTAACTGACTATAGGAGTCAAAATCCATTTGGAATTTCCTAAGAGAATCTACACAACGGAGGAGGTTGAAAAAGCCAAAGAGTTCGTCAAGAAAGGCTGCAAACATCGTTTGCGGGCTAAGGGAAGCCCAATTTTCAAGCAGAAATTGAAACAAGCATTGAAACTTATTAAAACCGCTGGCTATCACAACTTCTTAAGAACTTACATCCGCAGCATAGTGGAAATTGACGGGTTAACTCAACTCCGCGAAGCAGATGGAGCAATATGGGCAAACAAGTACGCCGTAGAAAATCCAGTAGACGCCGCCAGCCTTTTCATACAAAAAGCAAGTCACATGAAAGAGTATCTTGAGGGCAAATTGTACTTTGGCGGTGCAGCAGAAACACGTTCGGTAAAAAAACGCATAGAATTCCTCAAAGTACTGAAACAGAAAAGCCGAAACGAACAAGTGAAAAAAGAATGCGAAAGACTTCTAAAAAGCTGGAGCGAAAGCGTGTTTCTATAATTTGGCTTTAGCCGGATTTTTCCACCTTAATTTTAGTTCCACTTTTCACTTTGCTGAACAGTTTGAGGTTTTTCGTTATCTCGCCGAGAACGTTTACAGGGCTGTATGGTTGCGTTTCTCCGTAGAATACGCATATAGCACTTCCCATAGGCCAAAAGGCTATTGTCCCCTTTTCCACGGTGCTCTTAGCCTTTTCCTCACCTATTTTCGCTGGTATTTCAAAGTAGACTTCTTCCTTCCATAGGGCTGTTCTGCCCTCTATCGGAAGGTTCCTAACAATTGTATCGATAGTTCTTGGAGCTAAGTGACGTACAAGTTCACCTTCAGCTTTCCCCAAACCATCGATTACAAATCTTATTTTTACGCGGGAGATTTCAGTTTCTTCTTCACTCATGATTTCTCACTTCTTTTAAGAAATTCTTCCAAAATCTCTGCTAGCGTTACTGATCCTAACACTTTGAGTTCGTATTTCACCCTTACAGTGGGCTTGTCGATGGTCATTACCTTTCTTAGATCAATAGGAGTTCCGATAACTACTGTGTCGCATGGTGTGCTGTCGATAGTTGCTTTAAGCTCAGCTATCTGTCTTTCACCATAACCTATAGCTGGAAGAATTGTTGCTAGATGCGTGTATTTCTCGTAGGTTTCTTTTATGGAACCAACAGCGTAAGGTCTCGGGTCAACCATTTCTCTTGCTCCAAGCTGTTTGGCTATTATTGCTCCAGCGCCGTAAGGCATGTTCCCATGGGTTAATGTTGGTCCGTCCTCGATGACTAAAACCCGCCTGTCCTTAATCAATTCAGGTTTGTCAACCGTTACAGGTGAAGCTGCCTCCAACACTTTAGCTTTCGGATTAACCATCCTGATGTTTTTCTTGACTTCCTCAACATTTTCCGCAGCTGCTGTGTCAACCTTGTTGATAATTACCACATCTGCCATTCGTAAATTAGTCTCTCCAGGATAGTAGGTAAGTTCGTTTCCAGCTCTATGGGGGTCAGCGACAACAATCTGTAAGTCAGGCTTGTAGAAAGGCAAATCGTTGTTACCTCCGTCCCAAACGATTATATCCGCTTCTTTTTCTGCTTCTCTCACAATCTTCTCGTAATCAACTCCAGCGTAAACTATTATGCCGTTGTCGATATGTGGCTCATATTCTTCCCTCTCCTCGATTGTACATTCATGTTTGTCCAAGTCTTCGTAGGAAGCAAAACGCTGCCAAATCTGCTTCCTTAAGTCCCCGTAGGGCATTGGATGTCGTATGACAACATCCTATAAACCTTTTTTTCTCAAGATTTTTGCAACTTGTCGTGACGTTTGGCTTTTTCCTGAACCTGTTCTAACAGCGCACACTGAAACCAATGGAACCTTAGCTTTCACCATTGTAGTTTTTGGGCCCATTAGACGGAAGTCTACATCATTCGCTAGTACTATGGAAGCTTTATGCATGACATACTCGTGGGAAACGTCGCTGTATGCGAAAACAACTTGGTCAACATCATGCTCCTTTATTAATTTCGGCAGTTCATCTTCAGGATAGATCGGTATGCCCTTCGGATAGTTTGCACCTGCAAGTTCAGGTGGGTAACCTCTTTCTTCTATGCCTGGAATCTGTGTAGCTGTGAAAGCTACCACTTCATAAGCATCGTTGTTTCTGAAGTAGACGTTGAAGTTGTGGAAGTCTCTGCCAGCCGCGCCCATTATAACAATCTTGATCTTTTGCATATAGGTTTCCTCTTTAAAATCCTAAATAAACGGTAGATTCCATACTTTGGTTTATCCCATATAAACCTTAGGTGGAAAGCTTATGTTATGCTATGTAGAACAGTTTCGGCTATGAAGTCTATCTGCTTTGATGTAACGCCGGGATGCACTGGTAGCGAAAACACCTGCTTAGCGGCTTTCTCTGTTTCCTGAAGCCTATATTTTCCGAATTTTCTGTAGTATGGCATACGGTGTATAGGATTAGTGTAATAGACTTGTGCACCTATGCCTTTTTGTTTTAATGCTTCAACTACTTTGTCTCTTTTCTTTCTCTTTGTACCTTTCAATTTGACGGTGTAAAGATACCAGCTGTGTTTGTAGCCTTTCGGTTCTTTCGGCAATTTCAGGCTCTCTGTTTTTCTAAGTTTCGCTGATAGTCTTTTGGAGTTTTCACGCCTCCTAGCTAAGAATTTCGGCAGTTTCTTTAATTGTATGTAGCCTATGGCTGCGTGTATCTCTGTCATGTGATAGTTATGCCCAAGCATGAGGGATTCGTACTTCTCCTTTTCTCCATGGCTTCTCATGAACCGCATCTTCTCCGCGACTTCATCATTGTTCGTTGTTATCATTCCACCTTCCCCAGTTGTCATATTCTTGCTTGCATAGAAACTCCAGCATGCAGTATCCGCAAAGGCTCCTGGCGGTTTTCCTTTATAACTTGCACCGTGAGCTTGACATGAATCTTCAATAACTGCTATCTCATGTTTCTCTGCGATTTCTCTTATCTGCTGCATGTCAGCCGGCAGACCATACAAATCCACGGACATTATAGCCTTAACCTTTTTCGTTACAGCTTTTTCAATCTTTTCGGGAGAAATGTTGTATGTTTCAGGGTTTATGTCCACAAAAACTGGTTTAGCTCCAGCCATTACTATCATTTCAGCCGTTGCTACAAACGTGAAGCTTGGCAGAATCACCTCATCGCCCCGTTTAATTCCAGCCCCTACGATTGCTAAATGTAGAGCTGCAGTTCCTGCGTTTACGGCTATTGCATGTTTTGCTTTGACGAATTTTGCGAAGGCATTTTCAAACTTCGTAACCATGGGTCCCGCGCCTAGTCCATGCGTCAATACGCCACTTTTCATAACTTTTACGACTGCTTCGATTTCTTCTTCCCCAATTTGTGGAGCATTAATTGGAATCATGCTACCGCCTTCTGGCATATTACTAAGTGGATGACGTGGGCATTTAATTATTTAGTTTAGATTGATATTTAGTAAAGTTGTGGTTCTGTAAGGGGATGCACTCCTTGCGTACGCTGGCTTAAATATCTACTTGTAAATGGAAATAGAGCAGTTATTTGCACGCGCCGTCTTTGATGTTCCCTTGACATTATGTTCCTCTCGGACCCATTCTAAATGAGGCTAGGTATAGAACTTAGGACACATACATAACAACACAGAAAGAACTGAATTGGTAGAGAAGAACCCTAAAACGAGAAGAAACAAAGGATGCGGGAGATAACCATCATGTTTATTTTCCGGAATCGTGTTACCCTTCTAGCCTTTCAAATATGCCTGAATGTTGGAATTCAGTAATGTACGCTGTCGAAACCAAGAATCTAACAAAGCGATACGGCAAAACATGGGCCCTCAAAAACTTAGACTTCACGATCGACGAAAACGAAATCATGGTGCTTCTCGGACCGAACGGTTCAGGTAAGACAACTCTCCTCCTCATCCTTGCTACAGTCCTCAAACCAACATCAGGACAAGCAAAAGTAATGGGCATAGACGTAAGCACCCAATCGACACGTGTACGCCAGATCATGGGCATAACATTTCAAGAATCAAGAGGCTTCTGGCGCCACAAACCTGCCGACATACTACGTTTTCATGCGAGCGTGTGCGGTGTCCCAAAAACAAAACGTGACACCTTAATTGAACACATTCTCAAAGACCTAGAGCTCTGGGACGCTCGAAACAAGCTCTTCATGCACCTTTCAGGTGGACAAGCAAAGAGACTAGAAGTTGCCAAGGTTTTCGTCCATCGCCCAAAATTCGCCATATTAGACGAACCGAGTAGCCAAGTAGACTTGCGCGGAAAACGCAAAATCTGGGCGCAAATCCTTAAAATGCGAGAAGAAGGCTCAACTATACTCATCGCCACAAACGAAGTTCGCGAAGCCGAATACTTAGCAGATCGTGTAACCGTGTTGGATAAGGGAAAATCCGTCGTGTGCGATACTGTAAGGCAACTGAAAGATAGTATCGCAGGTGGGGATGTAGTCGAACTTCAAATCGACACTTCAGATGCCCAAAACCTGAAACGAGCCCTAAGTCAAATAGAAGGAACTGTCAAAATAACTAATTCAAGTGCAAACCAATTCAAGGCCCATGTGTCTATGGCAGAATCATGGGTGCCAAGAATGACTGATGTGTGCTACCGAAGCAAAGCCCGCATTCTTTCTATAAGAGTTACTGAACCTTCTCTCGACGATGTTTTCCTCCACTTTACAGGACGAACCTTAAGGAGAACGTCAGATGAGTAACATAATCCGCCTAGTGTGGTTTGACTTGAAAACAGAACTCAAGCCGCCCGTCTGGATAATCACGGAATGGGTAGTCTTCTTGGTTCAAGTCAGCGTATATGGTGCGATGATTTCTCAACTGGTCACTGGGATAGACAACTACAATCGCTTTTTCGCGGTTGGCTTAGTAATTATGATAACTTTTGGTTTGGCGTCCCACATTGGGCGCCACTTTGTTGAACATGCTCATGAAGGACGATTGCCTCACTTGCTTAGTCTTCCGATTTCAAGATCAAAACTGTTCTTAACCATTGCTTTGCAGGGCGGGGTCGAGCTTGCTCTAATGCTTGCAGTTCCGTTGACGGTGACCCTGTTGATTATAGGAAACCTAACTTGGATCTCTGTAGTTGCTTGTGTGTTGACGCTGTTTTGTCTCGGCTTCGGCGTTGCAGGCGTGATGCTGGCTTTGTCTTTTATAGCTTTCAAATCGTCTGATCTTTATACTGCAATCGTCACGGGGTTAAGCATAATAATGATTCGTTTTAGCACAGTATTGTACCCTTTACTGTTCCTGCCTCCTCAGTATACTTCCGCCGCCGTCTTCAGTCCCCTCACATACGGGTCAGATCTGGTTCGTTTTATCTTGGGGTTTGACCCCAGCTACCTTTTGCATCCCCTGTATGCCGTCAGTGTCCTAGTAGCCCTGTCGGTCAGCACTTTGGGTCTAGGCTTGATTCTCGTTCAGAGGCTTGTAGAGGGGGTTAAGAGTGCTTGAGTCAGGCTCGTGTCATCCTTCTCATTGCGCGCAATGACTTCTCCTATTTCTTTCGAACTAAATGGCTCATGGCTGTACTTCTAAGCCTCAACCTTTCGGATATGCTTGTGGTTGCACTCGTCTACAACAGAATGATGACTTTCAACTATTTCTCTTACTATGTTCCAGCAGTTATAATCATGGGGCTTTTCGCTGCTTCCATGGACACCGGTAGACGGATTTGGCTGGCTCTTCGTGAAGGCGTAATTCAGTATGAACTATCTCTGCCGGTCAGCACTCAAGGTCTTGTTATAGCTTATCTGCTTGCTGGAGGTGCAGCTGCCTTGGTGTATGCCGGTTCCCTCATGGCAATCGCACTAATTATTCTTCCTGCTAGTGCAATTTGGAGTGCTTTTCTGTTGCTGCCTTTCCTTTTCGTCTTAGCTATGGGACTCGCAGGCATCGCGGCTACACTTGCCGCTATTGCGTCGACGCATGGAGAATTCTTCTTTGCGTTCCAAAATGTTGTACAGGTCACAATTCTAGCCCTGAGCACAGTGTACTACCCAATTGAAATTGTTCGAAACTCCCTACCGCCCTTACTGGTGACAGTTGCTGAAGAGAATCCGTTAAGCTTGGCGGCTGAAGCCATTCGCCAGTACACTTTCGCAGGCGCTCCAATTGAAATAGGCTTTCTGGCAAAAATCCTTGTTGCAAGCATCCCTTTCGCCATTGTAGGCGCAGTAGCTTATTTCGGTGCTCTTCGCAAGCTCCAAATCAATGGGAAGCTCTAAAGGTCATCTTTGACTTGAGACATACGTCAGAATCTATCAGCGCATTATTTTCGATGATTTTCCTTGGCGCGTTTTCAGATCGTTTCAGGTTGAGTCGCCTTTTTCAAAGCATTCAGTGCAAAAGCAAAACTTCTAGTGCGTGCTTACATCGTTTATTTGCTTTTTATTGCGTTTTGGTTGTTTAATGAATAGTGCGGTTAGGACGAAACATAATACAATGCCAACTGATGCTATGATGAAGGACAATTCAGGATTGACTCGTTCATAAATGAATCCTCCTATGAGACTTGCTGGAACAGTGAAGGCTGACCATGCGACACCGAAAGCAGCGAACACCCTTCCTCTTCTTTCTTCTGGAATCAAGTCTGCCTCCAGAGAGGAATATGTTGGATCATAAAAGGACCATATGAAAGAACCTATGACCCAGAGAGTTAAAACTTGTACGAACATGCCACAACGAATGAAGAGAAGATAGGTGAATATGTCTAAGGCTGTTGTTGCCAGCAAAATTTTTCTTCGACTGAATTTGTCCAGTAGTTTGCCGACTACAAGAATCTTTGATGCAATGCTGATTGCACTACCTGTAGCTGTAATGATGCCCCATTGTGTAGATGTGACCCCGATTACTTCTTCAGCGTAAACTATCCAGTAGGGTTCGACCAAGCCGTATTCAAAAGCCCATAGAACGTAGATAGCCGCCAGAGCGAGGACTGAATGGGACATCCACAACCATGTCTGTAAGTGCCCTTTAAAGGCGTCTTTGACAAGTTTGCCTAATTCTCTAAAGCTATATTGCTTACTAGCTTGTCTATTCCGAGGAGAAATCGTTTCTGTAAGCATGAACAGTCGTATTATTCCGGCAGTTACGCCTACTGCGGCTGAGGCAATGTATGTCCATCTCATTATAGGAAGAATACCATGAATGTCGATTAAGTAACCCCCAATGAAAGGCATTATGGCCCATGGAAGGAAACTCAAGGAACTGTATAATGCGAAGGCTGTTCCTCTTTTCCGCTCGTTTATCGAATCTGCTAGTATTGCCCAGAATGCTGGTTCGAATATCCAGCACATGTTTGTTATAATGATAGCTAGGGCTAGAAATTGCCAGTTTGGTGCAAATGCTACAAGGAATCGACTCAAACCAAGGATCACGGTCATTATGCTGACTAATTTCTTTCTGCCGTATAAGTCGGCTATGTGACCACCTATGATTGCGAATAAGACAAAAGTTGCGCTTCCTAAGGCTATGATTAAGCCTATGCTTGTTTCTGTTCCGCCTAATCCGAAGACGTAGAGGGAGAAGTAAGTGTTACAGATGCTTGTTGGGATTCCCCATAGAGTTGATGTGAGGGTTAGCACTAGATAGTTGCGTGTCATGAAGCCGAAGCGCAGCTCGTCCTCTTTTTGTTTCAACTTTTACACCCTCACAGGTTAGTTTCTGTCCTGTTTTCTGGAGATTTTTATGATACATGTGTGTCCTTTCTCAAGGTGAAGGATCTCCCTTAAAAGGTTGACGACTTCGCGTACGCGTTTTTTGTTATGCTCTAATTTTCTTAGTAAAACAAAGTTACAACTGAAATCACCAAGGTGGAAATCAGAAACGAGTGGAAAGTCCATAAAAACTCAAAGTATAAATTGATGTTTTCAGGAATAATCGGATATGGACATTGCGATGGCGAGTCTAGCGGAGTTAATACTTGAATACTTTAATCTAAGCCAGTCAGCCAGCGAAATTGTCGCCTCAGTGATTGTGTTTGCATCTGCCATTGTCGTTGGTTGGGCAGGGTACTTCATTTTTGAGAGGTACTTCACTAGATGGGCAAAAAAGACAAAAACGAAGATAGATGACGCCATACTGCGCAATGTTAAAGCACCAATTTTTCTTTTTGTCATCCTTGTTGGTGCATACTACGGTTTGGAGTCTCTCACTTTTCTCGACCCCTATTCAGGACTTTTGACGGCGATATTTGCCATCGCTGAAATTCTGTTAATTACCTTCATAATAAGCAGGGTCATCAACGTTCTCATAAGCTGGTATGCCGAGAAGAGTGCAAAGCGCGGAAAGAGGAAAAGTGAACACATTCTCTTTATTTTTAAGAAGATCATTCAGATAGTTGTCTACGTATTCGCGTTTTTGGCTGTTTTAGCCGTTTTCAAAGTTGATCTTTCCGGAGTAGTTGTTGGTCTTGGTGTTGGCGGCATAGCTATTGCCTTGGCATTGCAAACCATTCTGAGCGATGCTTTTAGCGCGTTTTCTATCTATTTTGACAAACCGTTTGAAATTGGCGACTTTATCGTTGTAGGTGACTATTCTGGAACTGTAAAGCAAATAGGGATAAAATCTACGAGGCTGCAGCTGTTACAGGGCGAGGAACTGATTATATCAAATAGAGAGCTCATAGCAACCAGCGTGAGAAACTTTAAGAAGCTGAAAAAACGGAGAATAGTCTTCACCTTTGGCGTAACCTGTGACACCCCGCTCAAAAAACTCAAAAAAATTCCTGAAATGATATCAAAGATAATAGAAAAGATGGAGTTAGCTGAGTTAGATAGAGTGCATTTCAGAAAGATTGGAGATTTCAGTCTTAACTTTGAGGTAGTGTACTACATGAAAGTAGGAGACTACGTTAAGTACATGGACACGCAGCAGGAGATTAACTACGCTGTAATAGAAGCTTTTGAGAAGGAAGGCATAGAACTGGCGTTCCCAACACAGACAATCTTCTTGAACAAGAAACTCTAGTAACAACACCTACATCTTTCTTTTTCTATGGTTTTGAAAAATCTTCGGAGCCATTACATTTTACAGACTCGATAATTACTGATTGTGGCCTCACCAAGACTTCTCTAAGCGGGGGATATTTCTGTAATCCTTTCCGTGTAGGTCTTGGCTCGACAAGCCTTACCACAAACAACCTACTCCTATAGAGTACATCAAAATAGTCCGTCAACGTCCTGTGGAAACTTGTAGTTCTAAACGGCTTTACAAGTCTCTCCATTTCCCATTGAATAGGATACTTGATTGCTCCAAAATATCTTTTTGCCGTGCTCGTTCTCTCTCCGTCAGCAATTATCGTTCCGAAACATGGATGAGGAACTGAAAAAACAAATCGCCCCCAAATCCTCAAAACCCTCGCCACTTCAGATATCGCCCTTTTATACTTTTCAATGTCTTGAAGAGACATGAAACAAGCTACGATGTCAAAATAGTTGCTTGAAAACCCTTTAAGATCAGTGGCGTCCAAAACATGGTAGTATATGCCCCGCTTCTCTTTTGCTTCTTCCCGTTTTGCGAGTTCTATCATTTTTTCTGAGAAATCTACCCCGATTACCTTGGCGCCTTTTCTCGCCAGAATTCTTGTGTTGTATCCCTCTCCACACGCTAAATCTAATACAAGTCGATCTCTCACATCTCCTATTAATCTAAAGGTCGCAGGATTGTTGAGCTCATCTCTGTAGTAATCCTTGCCTTGCCTCACAAAGTCTACCCAAGATTCCGCGGCATCATTCCATTCTTTCTTTATGCTCTCTTTCTTCTGCAAGAGCCATCCTCCATTCTCTTTGCACGAATAACCAAGTAACCGCCTATTCTAAAAAACAATTCCTCGTGCACTTCAATCCGTTGCAGTTTCAACATTTTTTGCACATTTAGAATCTGTACGAGAATCTGCGTATATAACTGTTCGTCGAGCGCATAACGTTCAATGGAGAGAATCTTTCGTGAGGAAAAGCTTGGCGGCGCCTAGGGAGAATTTCGGTTGCTCTAAAAGCTATCGAACTCCCAGTCCTTGTCGGGCTGCATCGGATCTGAAGTCCGAGGTGTGGACCACCAACACTGCTAAGCGCCATGAAACGTTAAATCTTTGGAATATATTTGTCTTTTGTTAAAGCTTGTTGTTGAAGAAACTCTGGGAAAGGCAAAATCGAAAGGTTACTTTTCAGCTTGCTTTAGTGCTCTATCAAGTCTGCTTGTGGCTAATCGAATATCTTTTTCAGTGGATCCAATGGCTGCGTTCATTGTTATATATGGTGAATGATACTTTCTACAACAGATACCAAAATCTGTTTCTTCTAGAACTCGAGGGCCAGTAACTCGCAGCGTGTACATGTTGTAACCTACTTTTTTTGCCTCGTGATTAGTCAGAGTCATGGCAACAGCTATTGGATTGAACACATTTAGTAACCGTTCGCTGTGTTTCTCAGCAACTTTTTTCATGCATTTCTCTAGGAGGTGGCGGTTGCGTTCTTGCTCATCTCTTAGCACTTCATATCCATTGATACCTAATGATAAGATCGCTGCGAGGAATTGAATGATTGGAGCAGCTGAAGCTCTGCCGGCATACATTTTGGAAACTTTTTCTGTATAACTGGGATTTGGTGAGGCAGCAATTGATCCCCCGATGGGCGTAAGAAAGTTTTTGTCAGTGCTCTGCACAACCAAGTCGACTCTTCCAGCATCAATTGCTCCTTGGATCAGTTTCATGATTCGCCTACTCTGTACGCCGTAAGCATTGTTGATTATGTGGAAAATATTTTCGTCTGCTGCAAGTTTCGCTATAGCTTTGACGTCATCTGGCTCACGTGGCGGGAAAAACGTAGTCGTTGAAACTATTGCCGCTGTTTCTTTGCTAATAGCTTCAGAAAGCTTATTTATTGGAACCCTTACCGCATCTCCCGATATTTCCGCGTCCACTATTTTTACTTTCATCCTTACAAGCTGCATTCCCTTCAACGGAGAGTGGTGATCGACACGGGGATAGACTACTTCACGTTTTCTGGTGTCATCTCCAGCTACGGCCGCTGCAAGCCCAATTGTCATGCCGGTGGCTAGGGGAAGAACGCAGGCGGACTTTAGATTGGGGGCACCGGCTCTTTGTAACATATCCAAGGCCAATTTGTTTGTGAAAAAGTAAATCAAAGATGTACCTGCAGCCTTTGGTTGTGGAGCAGTAATGTTCCCTGACCTTCCAACTCCGTGGCAGAATCCATGTGCAAGTTTGGAGACGAAAGGTGACGATACTCTGGCTTCGCGTTCACCAATTCGGACACCTTTTGGGTCTTTGTCGGTGTCCATCCACGATAACAATGTAAACAAGAAGTCTATAACATCATCTTTCCATCCTTCTTCAGGAACCCGCCTTTGTTCAAACAGAAGCCGTATTGGTTCCAGTTTAGCCTGCATCACGAAAAGACCGTGATGAAGTACATGTTTGGGTATTGTATGTTTTAACAGGGTTTCTAAATCAATCAATTCTGGTTCTCCTTAGTCTATAGTAGTACACTTCTTCCGACAGATGAGGCGAGTTTTCAAAGCTGACAAGAACATCTCCTTCATCGCCATATTGTTCTAAAATTGTTCCCTTGATTTTTGATGATGCTGAAAGAACTTTCTTGTGCTCCTTCGCTACATGTTGAGCTGCTTCCTTCGTTCCAAATAGTCCGGAGACTACGTGGACACTGTTTTCGATCTTTTTTTGGACATACCCCCTTTTGATTTTGGCGGAGTAAATTTCAGAACTCGTTGGCAGATTTACAACTTCAGCTACACCTATTATTCTGGATCGTTTAGGGGGTAAATCGAGTTTCATTAGCAACACTTTATCTCCTTTTTCAATTGGAAGAGGTTTTTGTGTTTTTATCAATGCTTTGCAGTTTTGTCCCGGGGCAACGTTTTTCTTTAGTATTTTCATGGTTCTAAGGTTTGTGTAAGGGTAAATCTCTCCTACAGTAGTTTTCAATCCGGCGTTTACATGAATCAACTCTCTTAAGCAGACACTATGTCTGAATCTTGGTTCAACTTTCAATTTCACGTCCATCAAATCTCTTTCTTCTAAGGTGCCAGGTGAAACTATGACGTCTCCTCTCAGAATATCTCTTGATCTTACATTAGTGAGAACTATGCCCACCCTGTCACCAGCCGATGCTTCCTTCACGTCTGTTCCAAAGATTTGAATGCTTCTCACTTTGCATTTCTTCCTATTTGGTGCGATTTCAACCTTATCGGCTACTTTCACCTTGCCGCGAAGGATAGTTCCCGTGACGACTGTGCCCATGCCAGAGATGTGAAAAGAATGGCTAATAGGGATTTTTAGGTTTCCCGACCATTGTCTCACAGGTAAACTTACGTTTTCAATCAAGGTTTTTTTCAACTCTTCGATGCCCTCGCATTTTATGGCAGATACACATACTATTGGAGAGTTTTCGAATGGAGTTCCCGCAAGCAGATTTTCTACTTCAATCTTGACATTGTTCAACTGTTCCTGGTCTACAAGATCAGTCTTGTTTATAACCACCACCAATTGGTTTTTGCCGAGAGAGGTAAGAACTTGGAGATGTTCGATAGTTTGGACCTTTGGACCTTCGTCAGCGGCCACTACGAGTATGCCCAAATCAATTATGTTTGCTCCAGCTACAACATGCTTGATCAAAGAATGATGTCCTGGCAAATCAACAAGAGTTGCTACGTACTTGCCCAGATTGAAAGCAGAAAAGCCCATGTCGATACTCATGCCGCGTTCCTGCGCTTGGGGGTGCTTATCTAGGCATGCTGTTGAAGGTTTCTCTGTTAGGCACCGTGCAAGTTGGGTTTTTCCATGATCTATATGACCAAATAGCCCAATGTGCACCATGGCTCCGCCTGCCGGTACCTCCTTTGGCATTTGCCCCAGAAGTGACTCGGCACGCTTAAAGAATAGGCTCGTTGTTTCATGGGGAGAAAGTTTTTTTTCGAAGGATTCCTCCACAATTCTCTTCCTAAGATCAGATATTTCCTTGGCTGAGCTTAGGTTTCTATACCTTTTCAGAACTTCACCCATGGCACGACGGGTCTCACGGTCCAAACTTGTTCTGAGGGACGAAGGTTTCGGCAGCTCCTTTTTCACTTGTGTCTCTTTTTTCTTAACAATCACTTCATGTACCTTGGCAGTAACACGTTTGACAAGGTTTTCAAGATCATCTTTGCTTGGATCCAATACTAGGAGGGGAGTATCCCATCTGTACTTTTCGCCAGGTTTATCCAGTTTATAATATACTTCCTCGATTACGGAGTTAGGAACATGTTCGCCTCTTTTCTTGTTCCACTTAAGAGCTACTTCTAAAGGAGTGTTCACATAGATTATTGCATAGTCAGATTTAGCGCGATCAGCTATTCTCTTAAGATGTCTCCTAATTGATCGATAATAATTTATGTCATCGCTTATTACGATAAGCCCGCATCCTAATGCTTCCTGGATGGTTCGATATGTTGCTCCACGAACGAACTGTTCCAGGTCTGGCTCAAATTTTCGTTGATACGTTGAAACCATACGTCTAAATGCATCTGAAGCAACTGTGACCGTTGAATAATTGTATTCGTTTTCCAGTTCATCTGCAACTCTTTGAGCCAATGTTGATTTTCCTGAACAAGGGACACCACAGAAAATAAGTAGAAAGGGACTTTGCATTAGCATCTGCCTACATAGTTTTATTAACGAAGACCAAATTATGTCTTTTTGTTTGTACTAAGGAGGGGCAAAAACACTGAGGAGATATAAGGATCTTCCACACCGTCTGACAACTATGACCGACCTGTATGGATGAGGCTGCAAGCTCCCTAGGCGAGAGCTTATGGAGCTATTGCTTAAGTCTCACGCTGGGCAGGTTGAAGACGAAAGAGTAGTGGCTTCTATCGGCGAAGACTCCGCGATAACTCGTATCTCTGATACTTGCGCAATCATAACAACTACAGATTTTTTTACCCCTATTATAGATGACCCTTACATTCAGGGGCAAATTTCCGCTTGTAACACAATCAACGATGCTTATGTAAAAGGTGGACTCGATGTCATATCTGTCCTTGTTTTGATGGGTATGCCTGAAGACCTACCTCTTAACGTTCAAGAAGAGATTTTGAAGGGGTTTTGCGACTTCTGCAAATCCTCGGACGCGCCGGTTGTTGGCGGACACACAATAATTTGCCCATGGCCCATTATGGGAGGAGCCGTAACAGCTATCGCAAAGATGGATGAGATCATGTTCGTTTCCAGAGCTAAACCCGGCGATAGACTAATACTCACGAAGCCTTTAGGAATCCAACCGATAATGAGAGTCTTGAGGCTCCCAAATCAAGAACAGGAAAAACTTGCCGAACTTATACCTCAAGATGAAATTTCAAAGTCAATTGATCTCGCGATTCAGATCATGACAACCTCAGGTCGAAATGCTGCACTTGCAATGTTAGAAGTAGGGGTGAACGCAGCAACAGATGTGACAGGCTTCGGAATCCTTGGGCATGCTTTAAACATGGCTGAACAAAGCAGAGTTTCAATACAAATAAACACTTTGCCAGTAATCAAGTGGGCACCAAAAATCGCTGAAATCCTTCGGTACCCTTTGCTTGAAGGAAAAGCATCTGAAACAGCGGGAGGTTTCCTTGTTTCGTTGCCAAAAGAGAAGGCGGACCAACTTCTGAAAGCTCTCCGAAAAAGGAATTGTGAAGGATACGAAATAGGAGTTGTCAGAAAGGGCCCTGGAACAGCTTTTTTGAGTAAAGATGTTAACGTCGTCGAAGTTCTGGGCTAGATTTCTGTAAATTGAGACACACATGGATTTCGGCTTTGGAGATGTTTGCGTTGATTGCTACTTGACCACTATCTGTCATCTTTGTCACATATTTCTATAGGTGAAGCAAGTATTGTCACTGAATAGGGTTGGGGATGCGGAGATCTTGGCGTGCCTTTACTTTCTATGGGTGTCATAAATGGGGAGTTAACGCTTCTTTCACTTGTATAGCCTAGATCCATCACTTTCTAATTCATGTGTGCACATTTGGGTCATCATATGTCTTAATAACTTCTATAACACTACCCTTAAAGGAGTCGCTCACCATTTAAACTTGATGAAAGATGAGACGGAAAACGTTTTTATCTACAATAGTTCTGATTTCGTTAGCGGCTCTGTTCTCATTGACGCGGTTGTCTGTCAGAAATACATATTGTAAACTCTTGAATCCTGAAGTAGATGTGATCCCACCTGAAGCATATATTGGTCAACAAGTGGTTGTTAATGCCCTAATACGTGTTGCTTCCTGCTGAGGTAACTACGACGTCCGCGATATGCAGGCGTCGTTAACCATCCCTCCTGAAGCAGACCTGATTTCAGGTGACAATCCAGTATACATTGGATATGTGAGTATCGGTGAATCACGAACTGTTAATTGGACGTTAGTCTTTGTGAGCGCGCCAACAGGCGGAGTTTTCAATTTTGATGTGAATGTTTCAGGTTACAACGCGTTCACCGGCGATTACGTGGAAGAGCATGGATACGCCGCCGTCACTGTAGACACGACTCCTCCTGCAATATCAATTCTCTACCCTCAGAACACCACATACTCCACCAGTAACGTCTCATTAGTTTTCACAGTGAATGAAACAACAAATTGGATAGGCTACAGTCTTGATGGGCTGACCAACGTTACCATTACTGGAAACATAACTTTGTATAGCTTGTCTGAGGGACCGCATTATGTAATAGTTTATGCTAGCGACGCTGCTGGTAATGTGGGAGGGTCAAGCACAGTTCACTTTACTATTGACACTGATTCACCAAACGAGATAGGTGGTGGAGCGGATTGGCTGCTTCGCAGCGTTGTACGATGAAAACCCTCTCGTGACTTCTGAAGGCACAGTATATTCGCACAGTGGAACTGATTGGAGAATCGCCCAAAACGTATGATAATAGCACTTCCTATCTTGACATGAAGGTTCACAAAGCGAGGTTATACTCAATGACAAGAGTAACCTTGGAGCAGACTCCATTATGTTGGCCATTTTGGATCTAGTAGCGGAATGATTGTGTTCGATGACAA
>DAOVMU010000060.1 GCA_030630585.1 Candidatus Bathyarchaeota archaeon
CACCCTTACAAACTGATTGAAAGTCCAAGAAGCATTAATCATAGATACATCTGGGAAGATGTTCCAACAGGTTTAATCCCATTATCTTCGCTTGGGAATAAACTGGATGTGCCCACGCCCATGATAGATTCATTTATCAATCTTGCAACATCAGCATTTAGAAAAGATTTCAACATAGATTTCTTTGAAAGAGGAAGAACAATGGAAAAACTAGGATTAGATAATATGAACGTAGATGAAATAAAAGAATTTGTTGAAACAGGATGTAAATAAGGTGTTAAAAACTTTTTTGGAAACTGTTTGTAGAATTCTATTACTCGATTGTATGTTTTTGCTTGAAGTTCCTCTGGGGTAGTTCTACCATACTTTAAACCAAAACTCATGACAGCACGGCTCACCATGGCGTTGAAGCAGTAGATGCTTAAAGAAATCCGTGAAAACAGTAGCGAAAAAAGTATAAATTCATGCTTGAGCGATGGTAGCCCGGGAGAGATTCGAACTCTCGTCAGCGGGTCCAAAGCCCGCTATGCTTGTCCACTACACCACCGGGCTTCTTAACTTAGATTTTGAGTTAACTTTTAAATAGGTGATTTTTGATTAAAACCTTCCTCTCCTCACGTATTTTAAGCATAACCCTTCTAGTTTTTTCTATTGTGTCAGTTACGTTCAGCTTATCTACATCGCGTAAGTTCAGAAAATCTATTATATGTCTGTAGTTTTGGGGGTTTTTTTCTTCTAAGCTTTTCAAAGATCGCATTAGTGTTGTGCAATCTATTTTGATGTTGGCAATTGAGGATTTGAGCCAAGCGTAATTTTCAATGAGGTCAACTAGTGTGCCTTGCAGATAATGGGCTGCTTCAATCTTTTTTTCAGAATTGATTAGGGATTTCGTACGGGTTACCATGCCTTGTAGAAAAGCTGGATTCAAATAATACTTTAGTTTCGTCTTAACTATGAAGTGAGAGGACTCTAAGGCTTGAAGGTTTTGTTTGGCTGTGAAGCTTATTTCATCCCAGATGACTTTGAAAAGCTCCAGTTTAGCCTCGACACTTCCATTGTAGTTTTTGTTCAAGCCCGACACATTCAAGTATTCAGTGAATAGGTTATGCCTATCCAGTTTCGCTGTTGATTCCTCAAGTTTCTGGATAAATCGGCTGTTTGAAAAAGGTTCTAAAGCGATCTCCATCAAAACCCTTAAAATATTCTCTAGAGCTACCGTGGCGAAGAGCTGTGCGCTTTCCAAATCTTCCCTTGAGAAAGCTGAAGTTGCCCGGCTTAGGTATATGTCGGATTCTACGATATGCGCTTCTGTTCTGATGTCAACTCTTTCAGGTGAACTGTAAGATTTAGCCATCAAAAGCTTTGTGTTAGTTAGCGACCAGTCCCTATCGTAGAGAATCTGCATCTCATGTATTTTCTGATCAACCTCTGGCGGGATCAGCCCATGAATCCACCGTTTCGGTATGTGATCCAAATCTATGAGCAAACCGTTAATTTCAGTTCTTTCCACGAACTCGTGGCTAAAGCTGCCGTTATCAAGGACCAGCAGATCAACATCGCTTGATTTAACTGCGTCGCCTCGGCTCCAGCTTCCAAATAATCCCACACCATACACATTCTCTTTAATTCTCATTTCTTTAACGATTTTCTCCAAGGTTCTCCGTATTTTTTCCGGAAGCTTCATCATGTTGACACTTTCCTCTTGATTATTAGTCAGTGTAAGTATTCAAAATTTGTGAAAGCAATCTTCTTGACTAAACCGTAAAATTTATATATTAAGACATTTCTTTTGGGTAGACACGCGGGGCCGGATGTGCGTTTTCTGATCCAAATCCTCGCTGAGGAACATGAAAAAGTGGCGGCTCTACACTTCACATTGATCATGGTGAGTAAATGACTAAAGAAAAAACCAGCGTTCGTCAACGCCTAATTGACAAATGCCCAGAATGCCGTAGCAAAAACCTTGTTCACGATTATGATACTGGCGAAACCGTTTGCGGCGATTGTGGACTGGTGGTAAACGAACAAATGATGGCTAAGGGTCCTGAATGGCGCGCCTTTACTCAACAGGAAAAAGCATCAAGAAGCCGCGTAGGGGTGCCAACGTCATACTCTGTCCATGATAAAGGCTTGTCAACAGCTATAAGCCAGATTGACCGCGACGCCTTCGGAAGGAAGCTGCCCCTTCGCACACGCTTACAGATGTGGCGACTGAGAAAATGGCAGATACGCTCAAGAGTACACTCTTCAATTGACAGAAACCTCGCCCAAGCTATGGCTGAACTTGATCGCCTGTCAGATAAAGTCTACATTCCGTCGCCAATCAAAGAGAAAGCTGCAGTCATCTACCGTAAAGCCTTGGATAAAGGCCTCGTACGTGGAAGATCTATTGCAGCTATTGCCGCTGCTGCCCTTTATGCTTCTTGCCGTGGAAGTAGAACTCCGAGAACCCTACGAGAAATTGCAGAAGTAAGCTTGGTTGAGAAGAAGGATGTTGCCCGCTGTTACAGGCTTCTGCTTCGTGAACTTGATATGCGGATGCCTATTGCCGATCCACTTACATACGTTTCAAAAATCGCTGAAACCACGGGGATTTCCGGCAAAACTCAAGGACTTGCTATACAAATTCTCCGGAAAGCCAAGGAAAAAAGAGCTGCTGCGGGTAAAGATCCCATGGGTTTGGCTGCTGCAGCTTTATACATTGCTTGTTTGCAGAACAATGAGAAGAAAACACAGAAGGATATCGCTGAGGCTGCCGGTGTAACAGAAGTAACTGTGAGGAATCGATACAAATCTTTGAGAAGAGAGCTGCACTTGGAGATTCCTGAATAGCAACGGCACTGTTAGGCTTCTTTTTCAAGTTCTAGAATTATGGGACCAGTGTATCCACAGTTTTCGCAAACATATTTTTTAGGAGTTAACCAATAATCAAGACTGCTGGACAAGTGAATTTTTGGGCTTCTACATCTTGGGCAGTATATTTTTGTTGGTCTTCGACGACTTAATGTTTTAAATACTTCTTTCATGTCCTGCAACAGTTTCAATTTGACTCTCACCTTCCGCTTGATCATTGAAGTTCAATGTTTTCCTCTGGATACCCTAGGCCTATTAGAAATTGACGAATTTTTTCACGATGATCTCCTTGAAGCAGTATCTGACCGTCTTTTGCTGTTCCTCCACACGCACAAAAATTTTTCAGCTTTTGAGCCAAGCTTGCTAAGTCAGTATCCTTATTGTCCAAGCCAGCTATTATTGTTGATGACCTTCTCCACTTCCTCGTTTCACATCTTATGCGAATTCTCTGTTGCTCTTTTCCGATTTCGCCGCAAACGCACAAGTCTTTGGGAAGCCCACATATCGAACAAATGTCAGCCATGATACTCAAACTCTACAATTAATAGGGAAGTATATAAAATTTTCAAATCTATCCTCAATATTTAAAGACCTATTACTCCACCAAAAAGGATCATTGGCTTTGAAAAACCTTTAATGAAGCAAATCTCATTTCTATGTTTATGAAAGCGTTAGTTGTGGGCTGTGGACACATAGGTTCTGTTGCAGCCGAAGACTTGGCCAAAAGTATGAGTCCAGTTGAAGTTTTTGTTGCTGATAAAAACGTGGCAAGAGCTGAAGAGGTCACTGAAAGAATCGGTACAAACAATGTTTCGTGGATTCAGATGGATGCATCAAACTACAGAGAAATGGTTAAGACATTAGGAGATTTTGATTTAGTAATAGGGTTCTTGCCTGGAAGTCTTGGCTATCGCTTAGTTGAGGCATGCATTGACGCGGAAAGGAACTTGGTGGATGTTTCCTATATGCCTGAAGACCCTTTAACGTTAAATGACAAGGCTGTGAGGGCAAACGTGACAGTCATCCCTGACTGCGGGTTAGCGCCTGGCATCAGCAACGTTCTTGTTGGACATGCCTTAGGGAAGCTTGATGAGGTTTGGGCTGTTCAAATAATGGTTGGTGGTCTTCCGGAAAAACCTGTGCCGCCTTTAGGCTATATTATCACGTGGTCTCCTGAAAACCTCATTGACGAGTATACGCGAAAAACGAGGATAGTTGAAAATGGTCAGATAGTTGATGTGGAAACCCTGAGTGGACTGGAAGAAGTTGAATTTCCAAATGTTGGAATGCTTGAAGCCTTCTACACTGATGGACTTAGAACATTACTTCACACGGTAAAGAATGTGAATAATATGTGGGAGAAAACGCTTAGATATTCGGGGCACGCAGAGAAAATTAGGTTGCTTAATGCTTTAGGATTCTTTAATGAAGATCATATCAGTGTTAATGGTGTAAGTTTATCTCCGAGAAAGCTTACAGTTAAACTTTTCGAGCGAAAGCTTCGGAGACCGGAAATCAGAGATATTGTAGTGATGAGAGTTGAGGTTTCAGGTGTTAAAAATGACAAGCACGTACGGTATGTCTATCACTTGTTGGATCGATACAACGAGGAAAGGGGAACTACTGCCATGGCAAGAACTACGGCCTATCCAGCATCGATTGTCGCGAAGTCAATGCTTGAGAAAGCAGTGAAGGAGAAGGGCGTTGTTCCTCTCGAAAGACTAGGTGTGAGTGAAGAGTTCTTCTCTACGTTTTTAAACGAGTTAGAGAAACGGGGAATAGAAATCACAGAAGAAGAAAAAGTTGCAGAGTAAGTCACGTTACATGCTCAGCTTGCATTTATCATAAAAACTTTAAGCTTATATCAGAACTAAGACAAAAATGATTTGGCAGCCATGGGTATCACAAAAATACGGAAAAGAGACGGAAGAATTGTCGATTTCGATTCCAGCAGAATAAAAGATGCAATTCACAGAGCTTTCATTGCTGTTGAACTTGACAACGGAAAAAGAGCTGAGGCCATAAGTGAAAAAGTAGTTCAGCTTCTAGAGAAAAAATCTGAGAAAAGGATTCCTTCAGTTGAGGAAGCTCAAGACGTCGTTGTAGAAGTTTTGAAGAAAAGAGGTTACGAAAAAGTTGCGAGGGAATATCAGGTTTATAGGAAGAAAAAGGGGGAGATACGGAGATTAAGAGAGAAACTTGGAATAGAAGAGCCAAAGCTAACGGTTAACGCTCTGGAAGTTTTGAGGAAAAGGTATCTTCTGAGGGATGAAGAGGGAAGAATTATGGAAACTCCTGCTCAAATGTTTATGAGAGTTGCAAAAGCCATTGCGAAGGGCGATGAAAAATATCGTGGAAATCCGAAGGAAAGTGAGAGAAAGTTCTATGGAATAATGACGAGAGCTGAGTTTCTTCCTAACTCCCCAACTCTTTTTAACGCGGGAACGGAACTCGGTCAACTATCCGCGTGTTTCGTTCTACCTGTTGAGGATTCTTTGGAAAGCATTTTCACCACTGTGAAAAATATGGCTTTTATCGAAAAAAGCGGGGGGGGAGTTGGTTTTGATTTTTCAAAGCTAAGACCGAAGGGAGACATGGTTAAATCAACTAAGGGAGTGGCGTCTGGTCCAGCAAGTTTCATGCATGTTTTCGACGCAGCAACAGAAGTCATAAAAGCCGGAGGAAAAAGAAGAGGCGCCATGATGGGAGTTTTAACAGCCAATCACCCAGACATAATCGAGTTCATAACCTCTAAACAGAAGCCAAGAGTTCTTTCAAACTTTAACATTTCAGTGGCTGTCACGGACGATTTCATGAAAAGCCTTGAAGAAAACAGAGAATACTGGTTGATCAACCCAAGAAATGAAGAAAGAGTGAGGAAACTCAAAGCTGAAGATGTTTGGAGTTTGATTTCGAAATCTGCTTGGAAGAGCGGAGACCCAGGAGTCATTTTTATTGATGAAGTCAACAGGCATAATCCAACTCCGGAAATTGGGAGAATAGAGGCAACCAATCCTTGCGGTGAAGAACCGTTACTTCCCTACGAGTCCTGCAATTTAGGCTCCACAAATCTCTCCAGAATGGTTGAGAACCGAAAAGTAAACTGGATTAAACTGAGGCAGACTGTGAGAAACGCTGTTCAGTTTCTTGATAACGTTATAGATGCAAACCAGTTTCCTTTGAAGGAAATAGAAGAGATGACTAAAGCTAACAGGAAAATAGGTTTAGGTGTGATGGGATTTGCGGACATGCTCATAAAGCTTGGAATTCCTTATAATTCTGAAGAGGCTTTGAAACTTGCTGAAAAAATCATGAAATTCGTTACAGAAGAAGCTAGGAATAAATCCGTGGAGCTTGGAGAAGAAAGAGGTTCATTTCCGAACTTCGATAAAAGTGTTTGGAAAGACAAGTATGATAGTATGAGAAACGCCACAATAACAACGATAGCACCGACGGGAAGCATAAGCATAATAGCTGGTTGCTCTTCTGGAATTGAACCTTTATTTGCGGTTTCCTTCATGAGGAATGTTTTAAACGGAACGAGACTTTTCGAAACAAACCCCTTGTTTGAGATTACAGCAAAGAAAAGAGGGTTTTACAGTGCCGAACTTCTTGAGAAGATCGCCAGAACAGGTTCTGTTCAGGGAATTGAAGGAGTTCCTGAAGACGTCAAGAGGGTTTTTGTTACGGCTTTAGATATTCAACCTGAGTGGCATGTTAGAATGCAAGCGGCTTTTCAGACGTACACAGACAGTGCAGTTTCAAAAACGGTTAATCTTCCTAAAGAAGCTACAGTTAAGGATGTGAAAGAAGTGTTTTGGCTTGCTTATAGGTTGAAATGCAAAGGGATAACTGTTTATCGATACGGAAGTAAACCAGAGCAGGTTCTTAACATAGGGGAAATAAAAACTGACAAGAAAAGATTTGTAGCTGCAGAATCTGAATATGCAGGTGGTTGCCCAACAAAGACCTGCTCATTCCCCGACTAGCACAAAAAGCATGCGCACCCATTCTCTTTCAATGAGAACCTTGGCGCAGTTGCCCACCGCATTGGTAACATTTCTCCTCCTCGCTGATCGGTTTTCCACAAGAGGGACATCTCCATTTTTTATCTTGTATTTCCAGCCATTTTTCTATTCCTTCAGATTTAATGAAAAGCAAGTTTTCACGGAGATCCATCCCAATCTTAGCGTGGTCTTCTGCTAACCTTTTCCATTCCTCACATCCACCCTCCTCGAACTCATCGCATTCGTAACAAAAATCAAACCCTTTCGCATCTAAACACTCACGTCTTCTGCAATGATTGTAAGGCCAACAGTTTTTATCTACTGCCTGACACCCCCTACAGTACAGACTTCTATCAGAAGGACAAGATGCTTCCATAACCTTTAACAACTCACCCCCATCTTCACAAGCTCGATAGATGGAACAGGCGCCACAGTAGTGCCCACATCTTCCCGCAAGATTTTCGTTCATCATGTTTCCACTCATTTCCTTTTTCATCTACACTTGGAACGGCTAGTTAAGGGCAGTGAACACTTGTTACTCAAGCGAGTGTGCTACCCTGTCGTAACCCATACTAAGAGGTTTATGAAGCCAACTTCCATTATGGCTGCAATGAGGAATACGCCGTATATGTAAGCTAGGGCGTTCATTGACATTGCTCTGCTTAATGTCTTCTCAATTGTCATGTATATGCCGTATCCTTCAACTATCCCGATGGGTGCACTTATCAGTAGAATTAGAGGTAATGCTTCAATGCTTATTCCGCCAAGAAGACTGCTTCCACGCAAAATGCTTAGAAAAAGAATCATGATTGTGAAGATCAAGGCGAATGTTCGTGGACGTTCAAGCACAATACCGCCGTACTTTTCCCTCTTAAAGACTTCCGAGAGCACTAAATTGACGTAGAATGTCATGCCCAGCAAAATGAGAGAGACTACAAGAACATTGTGTACGAAAAGCATGACAACAGCTAGAAACGGGTTTGAAAGAACGTCGTTTAGAATGGTGAAGAAAAAAA
>DAOVMU010000049.1 GCA_030630585.1 Candidatus Bathyarchaeota archaeon
AACTATCACGTTGTGGATTGGGCTGTCTGCTCCAGCGTAATTGTTATCTCCTGACCAGCTAGTACGGATGTAATGCATACCCGCGATTTCTGAGAGCCAAGTATACGCGAATCGCCCATTGAAATCCGTTGTGACAGTATCTAGAACGGTCCAAGGTGAGTTGTTCATTTTAATGTAGATGGTAACAGTTTTGTTCTGAAAGGCTGGTGAGAGTTGCCCCGAAAGTGTAATTGTGCCTCCTTGAATAACATTCATGGATGAAATTGTTAATGATATTGTCGACTGTTTCAAAGTTTCATAGCTTGAGGAAACCTGCCCTGAAACCCATTGATCAGAGTTTTCAAGGGTTATTACTTCCGGAGAAGCATGGTTTAAATCATCTGGGCATTCACCGACCCTCCATCCGTTTTTCCAGTCATCTCCTGTGCATTCAGCAATATGATACTGAACATTATTGTACGTCACATAGTAGGCTTGACCTCTAACGTTATGTGGTGCATGTGAAAGGTGGACACCAACGTTCATATGGGCTTCACTTTCGTAGTATAGAAGGACAACGTCAAGCCCACCAGCTTTCATAATCGAACTTGCGATGTAGGAAAAGAGATCACAGTCGCCCTTGTTTTCCACGATTGTTTCTACAGGATATTTTACTGGCAAAGTCTCTTCGTAAGGTATCTGATGCACAATCATCAGCACTCCATTTGCAAAATCTTCATCATCCGTGTAAATTTCCCAGAGACTGTCTGCAATAGGCTGTAGGGCGTAGGGCGTAACGAACTTGGCGAAGTCATGGTTTGAACTAAGCCTGTGGCTTTTTTCATGGTAATATTCATAAAGAAACTGCGAAACAACCACATTCAGCCTATAATGCATAGAACCGTGTGGGCTGTCTAGAAGCTGATAAGACTGGCTGTGATTAGCAGATAGGCAATATGGAAACAGATAAGAAAATGTAAGCAAAACCGTTATTGCCACAAACGTTCGCGAAAGCTTTGGATTCATCACGGCTCTGAAATGTTGTCGTACGCATGGTTTATGTTTCTTATGAACCGCTAATCAATAGCAAAAAAAGTAGCTTGGGTGATTGCTCCAGACACTTGAACTTGAATCATCATGCCTCCGTGTCAGCCTGCCCTAATCACAACTGCATAACTCCAATACTGGGCAAACAGAATTTTTTCTTTAACAATAGCTACTGTTTTTTCTTTTGAGGTTTGATTTTTCCACCGTTCTCTTGGACAAGTTCTGATAACTGGACTATTGCTTTTCCTAGGCGGTTCTTAGCGGTTTTTGAGTCTTTCGCCGCAGTTGAAAAGTGCATTTCTATGTCTTTTCCCCATCCTTTTGGATGGGACTTTATGTAAACGTCCGGATTATCATGCATCACTTGGTCAATTAATGGAGCTAAAGTTGATTCTATAATGCCACGCGAATAGATGCTTGTTTCAAAAAACACGGGGTCACCGGACTGATTCTTAAGCAGGAGGGCAACAGAGTCTTCAAAAATAGCCTTCATTTCCGGGGGGACGCCAGGCAACGCTATCAACACCGTTTCTTTCATATCTATTATTACACCTGGGGCTGTGCCAACGGGATTCGGTAGTGGCTCTGCTCCTTCTGGAAGTGTCCCCATTTTGACTCTTGGCGGTGTTAACTTAACCCTTTCCATTTTTCCCTCTCTAAAATAGGCTTCATATTTTTCTCTAACCATTTTCAAAGCTTTTTCGTTAACTTTCAATTTTCGGTTCAGAGCTTTGGCTATTCCCTTCAAAGTTTTATCGTCAAAAGTTGGGCCTAACCCTCCGGTTGTTACTATGAACTTTGTTCTTCTCTTTAGAGTTTCTCGCACAGCATCTGCAATTTCGTCAACATCGTCGCCTACAACTGTTATTCGTTTCACCATTATCCCGAAAGCGGTTGCACGTTTAGCTAGCCAATTTGCGTTTGTGTTCAATGTTTTGCCTATCAACAATTCATTGCCAACGCAGATTATTTCCATTTGCTGGTTCATTTCTTCACCTTTCAAGTTGGGACGTTACAAAATAATCAGTTCTGTCTTTTTTATGCCATTTGCTGATTCAGCGTTCAAAACGCTGAGTACATTGTTATTTTTTCTTGCCAAGCCACCATTTCAAGTATTCCTTTCTCCGCTTTTTCCTCTCATCGTCTCCAGACTCGAATGAAGGTCTTAATTTCTGTCTTAGCTCCATCAGTTCTTGACGAGTAACAGACAGTCCGCAGCTCTTGCACACGTAGCGTTTAGTCGCTGACATGTATTGCATTTCGCCACCACATTCTGGACAATAGGGCATTTCAAATCACTTATTCCGTCTCTAGAATTGAACATGCTTCGAGAAATAGCTTTCGTTTATTTGTCTACTTCACTGATGAATTCACGTTATGAAATTTGTTAAATTTGATTCCTTGGCCAATTGAATAGCTCTCTTCTTTTCTTCTCTTGTTAGTCTCCTGTGCAGTTCTGGAACTTCGTAAGCTTGCCATTCTGGCCTGTACTGGAACATTATGTTAACTCTTGTTTCCGTGCCCAAGTTTTTAGCAATCCACTTCAAAATAGGTTTTGTGCAGCATTCTAGATGGTTAGGCAACACAAGTACGCGTATTATTAGTTCACCGTATTTCTTGGCTTCTAAATGGTTTCGTGTGCATGTTCCCCAGTAGTTTGGGGCGTCTGAAACTCTTTCACCGCATCCGTCTGATCCATACTTGAAGTCTAACAGGTAAACATCGATAAATCCCGCTAAGAGACGTGCTGTTTCCGGGCTGTAGTAACTGTTGGAGTTCCAAACAACTGGGATGTTTTTGTTGACATGTCTGAATGTTTCAAGCCATTGTTCCAGCCACGGTGTCGGTTCTCCACCAACTAAATTTGCGTTTCTGCACCCATTCATGCGTAATTGTTCAACTTCTTTTGCCATTGCTTCCGGAATGTAAACTTCACCCTTCTCTATCCATTGGGATATCATCCAGTTTTGGCAGTGGCGACAACGCATCGTGCAGCCTAATGTGAAAATCGTGCCTGAAGGAACGAGTTCAGGTTCTTCGCCCATATGCTCAAAAATGCTTGAAACTTTCATCTCAGTTCTGCATCTGCAATAGCCTAGTTCGCCTTGAACTCGGTTGACTCCACACTTTCGAATGCAGAAACGACAACTGGAGAGGATTCTTTTTGCGATTTCAATCTTGAGATCTAGATAAGATTTTTTTGGACTCGGCATGTTCAGTGAGTTTTTTTGGTGCGTGTCGATTTCTCTTTCAATGTTGTAGTATTTTTGTGTAAGTCTTGCATGCTTTTGCCAGAGTTCTTCTATGGAATTGTTTTCGCTGAATTCTGCTGGAAGCTTTTTGGCTATCACGAATTTTGCTGGTTTTTCATCTTGCATAACAGCAAAGTACCTGGCTAAGCTTGCTCGAGCTTTTTCATCTTTTAACACTGTTGCAGCGTCAGGTCGTAGGAACATCCACATGTCTAATTCAATAGTACATAGAGCAGAACACCAATTTATGTGGTGAGCTTCTGGATTTGAACAGGTGAAGCCTTACTTGCAGAACGAATTAACCGGAGCTCGAAGGAAAGGGCATTAAGTTCCATGAGTAAATGGTTTCATAACTCTTTTTCCTATAAGAGGAAAGGATTTTCCAGATTTGTGTCAAGCCTTAATAGGTAGTCGTGAAAAGAGCATTCGCCTATTGAGGGCGTTCCCCAAGTTTAAAACAGAGCATATGGGTAGGCGTATCCGCTTGTATGTAATTTGCCTTCAATTGGGATTTCTTGTCCGCATGCTGGGCAACGCATATCCTTGGTTAAATTCCATCTTGTTATTTCAAAGCTGAAACGTTTAATCAGTAATTCGTTGCAGTTTGGACAATACGTGTTTTCGTATGGGTGTCCTGGCACGTTTCCTACATAAACATAGTTTAATCCTGTTTCCTTCACGGCGGTATATGCTTTCTCCAAAGTTTCAATTGACGTAGATGGAATCGTTGTCAGTTGGTAGCCTGGATGGAAACGCAACAAGTGAAAAGGAGTGTTTTTGTCAAGTGCATGTCCTATCCAAGCTGCAAGCTCCTTTAACCTCTCAAGCGAGTCCCCTTTTTTCGGTACAATTAAATTCGTGATTTCTATGTGAATGTCTTTTCTTTTCATTTCCTTTAAAGACGCGTATATTGGCTCAACTGTTGGAACAGCTGAAAAATCTCTGTAGAAATCTGGGTCTCCCCCACCTTTGAAATCCACTGTTGCTGCATCCAGATAAGGTGCAATGGTTTCCACCGCTTCCGTTGTCATGTAACCGTTTGTTACGAACGTGTTGAAGAATCCCACTTTATGTGCTAGCTTGGCAGTGTCGTAGGCGTACTCAAAAAATATCGTTGGCTCCGTATAGGTGTAGCTTATTCCTTGACAGCCATTATCCTTTGCGGCTTTGACAACCTCCTCTGGTGGGAAATGTCTGCCCACTATCTTCTTCTCTTGGCTTATCATCCAGTTGTCGCAGAACTGACAGCGGAAGTTGCAGCCAATTGTGGCAATGGACATGACCAATGCTCCAGGATTAAAATGTGAAAGCGGCTTCTTCCCTATAGGATCTACACCTGCAGATATTGCCTTGGCGTAAACAAGAGAATGAAGTTTTCCACCCTCATTTTTTCTCACTAAACAGAAGCCTGTTCCCCCATCATTTATGATGCATCTTCTGGCGCATAGGTTACATTTAACTTTCTTACTTTCTATTGTTTCATAAAGGATGGCTTCACGGAGCGACATCTAAACCCTTCCCGCTGTGTACATCTTTTACCTTCGAAGTATATGACTCATTTGTTTACTGGTGAATCCGCTTTTTCTCTGATTTCAAAAACAAAAGGTGGCGTTGAGGTTTTTGTTTCCAATTCGGTTCCAAGTAAGCCCTCTAAAAAGCCAGCCCAAATCTCGGAGTGACTGATAAACGGGGCTTTCACAAGGACATATTTGTCTTTTACGTAAAAGTCTCCGAAACCTTGAATCCTTAAGCGTTTAAAAACTTCTTGCCATTTTCCGCGATTCACCGTTTCGATGCCGAGTGTTGCCTCCATAGAAATCTTTCCGGCTTCACCCATCTCTCTTCCGATTTCGCGGTGTTTTTCCTTTGCAACATGCTGAATGAGGACATTGATTAATTCTACGTTTACGAACGCTATGCGGCTTATACCGCAATAATATTCGCCAGGGAAACGCCAATCATAAATCATCATGCTTCTGTAAACGTCAAGCATTTTGGAAATTAAAGGTTTGATGCCTGGCTCCTTTCCCTCCCGAATCAGAGAGTCTATGAATTCACGTTCCTCTTTCTCCAGGATTATAGTCGTTCTTCTAACTACTTTCTTATCTTTCTTTAACAGTTCTTCTATTCTCTTGTTGTTTTCTTGCATAACTACTATATCTGCCAACATATCTTATATGCTTTGCTAACCCACAGTTAACAACTGAAGATTTTAATACGGTACTGAGCATTCTGAAAATGTTGAAAAAGAATTGCGCTAATATCAGAAGATAATACATCTTATGTATCCGGGTCACAAATTGTTAGGAAATAATCTTCTTCTTAATCAGGTACAATATCAGCGCTAACCCTGCTACGAAAGAAACAATTCCGGAAGCCATTGAAACAAAAAAATCAATCTTCAGGATGTTTGTAAGCACATAAACCATGTAAGTTGGTCCGGCAAACGTTAAGAAAGCTGCCAACACTGTTAAGAATATTTTCCAGAATTTTGAACTCATATCCAATCTAGTGGATATTCCCCCTTTTTCCTTATTCATGCTTCCACATTCCAACCCTTTTCGGGATGTTCTTAAAATAAAGGTTTTCTCTTATAACCCTTCCTTCACCTCATTACCTAAAGCTTTCATTAAGAACTTGAAGACTGAAAAGCCCGCTCCACGGTCCGTACTAAAACCGGTTGTTGTTCCTAACAAACACAAGCCTTCTAGACTGCGTTCCTTTGCAAGCCCCAGCATTAATCCGGTGGCTCCTACAATTTGACCCTTGCTGTAGATTACAGCTCCTTTTTCCATGAATTCCGTAGCAAGCCTAGGAGAAGTCGCAGCCACATAGACTTGAGTTTTGTTTTCCGATATAGGAACCCCTCCTATCGTGATAATAAAACTGCAGCCATGTTTTTCCACAAAGTCCAGTATTTCACTGCACAGCTCGTAGTGTGCAACAACATCATCGAGAGATGGTTGTGTGTCACCAGTCATTATCACAAAATCATTTTTCTCCATGGGCGCAGCATAAAACTCATATCGCGGCAAACGGCAAATCCCGTTGGAATTAACTGAAACATAGTCTAGAAAAGAAGGCGAATACAACTCTGCAAAAGGCTTTGCCCCACAAAACTTTATCAAAAGATAGGCTGCAATCTTTCCAACATTCCCAAAGCCTGGAAGACCCTGCACAAAAATCGGATTCTCAAGAACAGGAGGGAGTATCTGATGGAAATAGGGTTTATCCATTTGAACAACACCGAGATCGATAAGTAATGAGTAATACTAAAATGTTTCACTAAAAAATCTGATAGGGGCGAGCAATGCTCATAAAAGATTTAAGAAAGCTTGCCTTCTAGCATAGAATAGCGGGGTGGGGTAGCCAGGATTAACCCGCTGGGCTCATAAGGGCTCAGATGTTCCGAGAAACCCAGAAATCGGTTGTTCAAATCAACCCCCCGCTACCACAAAAGGTTTGAGACAGCTTTTCCACATGAAATGTTCTGGTCATTCAAATAGAGAATGCTGATAATTATTCGCAAGTAAAAGAGCTGTACGCAAGATCATTGAAACTTTGTGGGATATTCTTCTATTTATGCCAAGAACGCTTTGAATGTTCGAAAGAATGAAGAAAATGGAGTTTTTCCACGTTTCGAAATTGCGTCTTAAAGAGAAAGGCCTTTTAACGGCTGATTAGATTTGTACACAACATCTCCGTTAATCGTTAAATCTTCAACTTCAAGTAACGATTGCCACAGCTTCGCTTCCATAATCTTTTGCCGAAGTTTTTCTCTAATTTCTTTAATTAACTGATTTCTTTCAGGGTTGGGAATTTCCAGCAGATTAAGCTTTTTCAGCTTCTTTTTGTTTCGAGCACCCATTGTTTATGTCTCTCCGAAAATACATTGTCGCATATCTCAATAAATCAGTTCTTTCACGCTTTGGAATATATCAAAAAGCGATAGACAAACCTGAGTTCTTGAAAAAACTGCGGTGTCTAGTGTTCAAATATGCATTAATCTGAAAGTGACCTAATAATGTGAGTTGGCGCAGCAAAGAAAGACATTGAAAACACTGCAAACTTTCTAGGTTAATGCGAAGCTGGACGCGTGTATTGTACTATTTAGCCAAACGAGAATATTAGAATCATGCGTCTTCTCAACAAACGAAGACATGGTCTTACGCAACATGGCGCGTCTTTCTTGATTTTGTGCCTTCGACGTTTACAGCGAAAACAGCGATTTGGCTTTTTCCTTACTGTTCTCTCTCATTTGTGCTTAGTGTTATGCTTTGCCTTTTTCTTCCTTACCGAAATACGTTGTCCATTTGAGTTTGCGGGCGTCTCTCTTGAGTTTGAGAGAGCTTTTTCTGCATTTACTTGAACAAAACCACAAAATTGACCCATCATTTCTAACATACATCATTCCAGTGCCTGGTGGAAACTCGTTGCCGCAAAATGAACATTTCCTGAGCTTGGGCAAAGACAATTCCTCCAAATACCTCGAATTTCAGATTATCTTCTACGAAGTTTCTTTGCTTCTCTCTCAGTCTCCCTCAGCATTAAAATGTCTTGCACCCTCACTGGCCCTTTCACATTACGGGATATGATGCGTCCTTTATCATTTCCTTCCAGGATACGTACCCTGACTTGGGTAATTTCGCCAGTTACGCCCGTGCGGCCAATAATTTGAATGATCTCTGCAGGTATGAGCGCTTGTGCAACTGCTTTTTCTCTCCTGCTCATCAACTAGTTCCTCTTTTCAGCGCTTCAACTCTTGCAACTATCTCTTTGACTAGTCCTTCAGCCTCGCCCTCCTTGACTATGCTGGCTGCCGCTGAAGGGACATCGATGCCTATAGCGTCGCCTATTTTTTCCTTACTTGGAACAAATACGTATGGAATTCTTCTCTCTTCACACAGTAGCGGCAAATGAGCTACAACTTCGGGTGGATCAACATCTCCAGCTATTACTACAAGTTTTGCTTGCGCCCTTTCAATAGCCTTTGTCGTTTCATTTGTGCCTTTCCTAACCACACCTGTTTTTGCGGTTATTTGTAGGGCTTCATAGGCCGCATCTGCAATTTCTTTCGGAACCTCAAATTTTATGTAGAACGGTTTGGACATAAGCCTCTCCCTTCAAATGTACAGTTTTATCATCATTTCTTATTTATGAAGGTTTCTACTAAAACCGAAGGAACGCTTCTCTGACACGTGTCCTTGTAGAAAGATTTAAATAAAATGGTTCGTTGAACTTTTTGCTTTTGAGGGGAATCTGGAATTTTGTTGAGACTAGGCCGCGTCCTCCACATAAGTCAAAGTCGAAACATAATAATAGCAATTGAGAACGTCCCGAAGATCGGCGAGACTGTTGTGAATGAGAACTTGAAATCTGTTGGGAAAATTCTTGACATATTTGGTCCAGTCTCTTCGCCCTACGCATCAGTGAAACTAAAGATCCAAGAAACCAGAAAATTAACGAATAAAATGTTGTATATACTTCCCTCAAAGCGGAGAAAGGGGAAAATATGAATGGGCGACGAGAAAAAGTATGAGGGTTCTGACCCTCCGTTGGCTTCTCAAGTAGGATCTGTTAAGGTTCAGTGTTGTCCGGAGTGTGGTGGTGGGCGGCTTATGCGGGATTATGAGTGTGCTGAGGTGGTTTGTATGGATTGTGGGTTTGTGGTTACTGCGAAGATTGCTGATAGGGGGCCGGAGTGGAGGGCTTTCACAAGTGAGCAGAGAGCGAAGCGGACTAGGGTTGGGGCTCCAGTAACTTACACGATTCATGATAAGGGC
>DAOVMU010000109.1 GCA_030630585.1 Candidatus Bathyarchaeota archaeon
ACACGCATAATGAAAGATGCCGGACTAAAAATAGTGTACCATCTTATGCCGGGGTTACCTGGTTCAAACCCCGAAAACGACTTAGAAGCCTTCAAAGAAATCTTCACAAGTCTCGTTTTCAAGCCTGACATGATTAAGATTTATCCTTGCCTAGTCTTGAAAGGTACAAAAGCTTACAAATGGTATCTCGAAGGAAAGTATGAGCCTTACACAAACGAGACAGCAGCTAACCTAATCGTAGAAATTAAGAAGATTATTCCAAACTGGATACGTATAATGCGTGTTCAACGGGACATTCCCGCACCGTTAATTATTGCTGGTGTGAAAAAAAGCAACCTACGCCAGCTAGTGCAGCAGAAACTGGAAGAGCAAGGCGTAAGATGCAGCTGCATACGATGTAGAGAAGTGGGTCACAGAATGCTGAAAGATAAAGCGAGACCCAACCCAGAAAAAGTGGAGATTCTAATTACAAGATACGCTGCGTCTGAAGGAGAGGAAATCTTTATTTCAGCAGAAGATCCAAATAACGACGTTTTAATAGGGCATTTGAGGCTGAGGATTCCCTCAGAAAAAGCTCACAGACCAGAAGTAAAAGCGACGCCATGTTCCATAATTCGGGAACTCCACGTTTACGGACCTCTTGTTCCAGTTGGTAAACACCTAGTTAAGGCATGGCAGCACAAAGGCTACGGAGGCATCCTGTTAAGCGAGGCGGAACGTATATCAAGAGAAGACTACGACTTCAAGAAGGTTTTAGTTACAAGTGCTCTCGGTACAAAGCAATACTACTTGCGGTTCAGCTACAAATATGATGGAGTATACATGTCAAAAAAGTTGGAGAATTAGGAGATGAGTGAAGAAGAAGAGCTTTCAGGGTATAAAGGTGAAGCGTTAGTAGCCATAAGAAAAGCTGAAGCCGAAATAGGAGATTTAATACGTATAACACGAAACAGCCAAATCTATGAAGGCATTTTGATCCCACGGTCAGAATATGGAGACGAGAAACACGTAGTTATGAAGTTGAAAAGCGGCTACAACATCGGCATACGGATAACACCAAGCACGAAAATTGAGAAAATAGGAAAAGGAGCGAAACCAACTTTTGCAGCTGCACCTCCTCTAGAAAGAAATCCTGAACTCCCAAAAATCTCGATAATAAGCACTGGCGGAACAATTGCCAGTCGTGTAGACTATAGGACGGGAGCCGTGCGACCAGCCCTAACGGCAAACGACTTGTACAGCGTTGTTCCAGAGCTTGCCAACATAGCGCAAATGGACACTCAAATACTATTCAGCCTCTTCAGCGAAAACATAACTGCTAAACACTGGGCAGAAATGGCCAAGGCTGTTTCAAAAAAGATATCCGAAGGTGTGGAAGGCGTCGTAATAGCCCATGGAACAGATACGATGGGTTACACAGCTGCAGCCTTGAGCTTCGCCCTGCAAAGCCTTCCAGTTCCAGTAATACTTGTAGGTTCGCAACGTTCAGCAGATAGACCAAGCTCAGATGCAGCAACAAACCTCATAGGCGCAGTAACAGCTGCTGCAAAAGCGCCCTTCGCAGAAACAGCTGTAGCAATGCACGAAACACCATCAGACACGTCTATAGTACTTCATAGAGGAACAAAAGTTCGAAAATGCCACACCAGCAGGAGAGACACCTTCAAATCTGTAAATGCAACTCCACTGGCAAGAATACAAAACCAGAAAATAATCATGCTTACAGATGAGTATCGAAAACGTGACCCTTCAAGAAAGCTTGTGTTGAAGCCGAAATTCAACAAGAAAGTTGCGTTATTAAAGTTTCATCCAGACATGAACCCTAGTATGATTGACTGGTGTGTGGAAAAAGAGTATAAAGGAATAATCATTGAGGGAACAGGTCTGGGCCATGTGGGCAGCTACTCTTTTGAGGCACTGCGAAACGCTGTACAGCAAAACGTTGTAGTAGGCATGACTTCTCAGTGCATTTGGGGACGAATAAACATGAACGTTTATGATCAAGGCCGCGATTTGCTGGCTTTAGGTGTAATTCCCTTAGAAGATATGCTTCCAGAAACAGCTACCGTTAAGCTTATGTGGATTTTTGGACAAACCCAGGATGTGGAAGAAGCTAAAAAAATGTTGAAAATAAACATTGCAGGGGAATTTTTATCACGGACTCTTCCCGAAAAACAAGCAATGGCTGAAAGGTGAATCATTTTGGAAATAGACTATGAAAAAATCGGGTTGAAGGTAGGTCTGGAAATCCATCAGCAATTGGACACTTCTACAAAACTATTCTGCAATTGCAGACCGGAGCTCTTCAAAGAAGAACCCGAAATGACATTCGAACGTAGACTTCGACCAACACAAAGCGAATTAGGGCAAGTGGACCCGGCGGCTTACTTTGAATTTCAGAAAGGAGTAAGAATTCTCTACGAGGCAAACAAGGCAACTTCGTGCCTTGTTGAAATGGATGAGGAACCACCACATCAGTTGAACTTGGAGGCTGTTGAAACAACCTTAACGGCAGCTTTAATGATGAAGGCAAAGCCAGTTGACGAAATCCACGTGATGAGAAAAACAGTCATAGATGGCTCTAACACAACGGGCTTCCAAAGAACTTGTGTTGTGGCCTTAGGTGGTGAAGTCAATGTTGGAGAAAAAACTGTTCCAATTCAGCATATAAGCCTAGAAGAAGATGCTGCAAGAAGAACGGGTGAAGCTGAAGACAATGTAATACGCTATCGTATAGACCGTTTAGGTGTACCTTTAATAGAGGTTGCAACAGCACCAGTCATAAAGTCTCCTAGAGAGGCGCAAAAAGTTGCCTTAGCAATAGGAAGGATTTTGAGAGCTACGGGAAAAGCGAAAAGGGGCTTGGGCACAATTCGCCAAGACGTGAATATATCAATTCCACATGGTGCGCTCGTAGAGATCAAGGGAGTTCAGGAACTTGAATTGCTCCCGCTTGTTGTAAAGTACGAAGTTCAGCGACAATTGAAACTTTTGGAAATAAGCCAGGAACTAAGAGCGAGAGGAGCAAAGGAAGAAGATGTTAAAAAAGAGTTTTTCAACGTGACAGACGCTTTTGATGAAACAAAATGCAATGTCCTACGCAAAGCCCTAGATGAAAACGAGCAGATTCTAGCCGTGAAACTTCCAAAATTCAAGGGTTTTCTCAAACAGGAATTGATGCCAGGTTTTCGCCTGGGAACAGAATTGTCTGACAGAGCGCGTTTCTGGGGAAAAGTTGGTGGCATATTCCACACAGATGAACTGCCAGCCTACGGGTTAACAGAAGAGGAAATGAAAAAGCTAAGGGAGACTGTTGAAGCTGAGGATCAGGATGCTGTGGTGTTTGTTGCAGACAACCCGGAAAACGTCAAAGACGCATTGAAAGCTGTTGTAGAAAGAGCCCAAGAAGCCATAAAGGGCGTCCCAGAAGAAGCACGTGCACCGAAACCGGATGGAACAACACGTTACATGAGACCAAGACCTGGAGCAGCAAGAATGTACCCGGAAACTGATATTCCTCCGATACAGATAACAGAAGACGACGTAGGAAAAATTTTCTCGCAACTGCCAGAGCTGCCTAAACAAAAACTCAAACGCCTAATGGACGAGTATGAGCTTAATCACAAATTGGCTAGGCAAGTTTTAGATTCCAAATATAACAAACTGTTTGAAACTATCGTGAAAGAGAGCAAAATCTCACCAACGACTGTTGCCGCATTTCTAACCGAAACTCTAAAAGCATTGAAACGTGACGGCGTTCAAACTGACAAGGTTTCAGAAAGTCAATTTCGAGACGTTTTCAGTAGGATAAGTGTTGGAGAATTGACGAAAGAAGCCCTCCCGGACATGGTCGTTTGGTTGTCAAGGCACGACAAAAAAAGTGTTCAAGAGGCAATTGAAAACCTTGGGTTGAAGACTATCTCTCGAAACGAGCTTGAAGCATTTATTGAAAAAGTGATCAAAGACAACAGAAGCTTGACTAAAGAACGAGGTGAAAACAGTTTTGGTGTTCTCATGGGCATCGTCATGAAAGAGCTACGAGGCAAAGTTGAGGCTACTCTAGCCATCAAGGTGCTGAAAGAAAAACTGAAGCAGAAAATCTAATGCACAGTGTAATGTGAGAAAATCTGAGTGATAATGACTGCAAAAAAATGTTTTCACGGATGCGTCGAACTAAATTCTGCAGACTACTGAGTGCCAAATGTGTTTACTGCATATCATGAAGCTCCGTTTAACCGGTACTTAGTGTTTAGTCATGGTTGATTGAAGGAGAACTCAGGTTATTCAAGCCTTCGTATTATGTGGTACCCAAACTTCGTCTTCACAACAGGCGACACTTGACCTTTCTGAAGGGCGAAAGCAGCTTTCTCGAATTCCTTCACCATCTTTCCCCGACTGAAGGCTCCGAGGTCTCCGCCGCCTTTTCCTGAGGAACAAAGTGAAACTTCCTTGGCGATTTTTGCAAACTTTTCTCCTATCTTCAATCGTTCCAGAATCGCATTTGCCTCTTTCTCAGTCTTTACAAGGATGTGAGCACAATGAACTTTATTTGGCATGAAGTGAAATTAAATCAATTTGTTTATAACAGTTATCTTGTTTAAGTGCAGCTCACGCTGCATAAGTTTCTTTAAAAGAGAGTTGTGAGTTTTGTTTATTGGCTGTGAGTTGGTGACGCATGCCTTACTATGTTTACATACTTCTTTGTAGAGATGGTACATTTTACACAGGACACGCCAAGGATGTGAAACGTAGAGTTGAACAGCACAAAAACGGTCAAGGTGCCAGATACACAAGGATACATCAACCTGAAAAGATAGTGCACGTAGAGAAGTTCAACAGTCGTAGCGAGGCTATGAAAAGAGAACAAGAAATTAAATCACTCAGCCACATGAAAAAACAACAGTTGGCAAATTCACATGATAACGCAGATTCAGAAATGTAAAAGCATAGCGCGCTAACCTTTTGATGGCAAAAAAATCGTTTACACTTTCTTGATAAGCGTATTAGTAACTGCAGTATGTTTGATGACGGGGTTAGAGCCTTCAGTTGTGTGGACTAGTCATGGAGACCTCATCAGCGAAACTATATCAACTATGATGGAGGCAGGAGTCTTCTTACCGCTAATCTATTTGATGGGCAAATTGGTTACGATTTTGGCGGAGATGTGGAAGCGTGCACAAGCAATATTTCCTCTATAGTTTGGAGCTACAACAGTTGCTTCAGCAAGGTTTTCCTCTTTTTTTCTTAGGGTATCATGCATGCGTGGGAAACTACATGAAGTGTTTTCTTCTGTAAAGCATGGTTGCCAGCAGTGCGCCTATCATGAATAATGATAGAATAAGCAGTGAAGGAAACTCTGGAATGATGTCGATTTTATGTGTGGAATGTTCATAGGCGAAGTATATCCATCTGTGAGTGCCATTGTCATAAACATTATAGTTCGGATGCAAAACTGTAGTAGCTCCGTCATCAATTTCTACTGAAATGTTACTCTCATTCATTAGTGTGTGGGGAATGCAGACTCTGCA
>DAOVMU010000087.1 GCA_030630585.1 Candidatus Bathyarchaeota archaeon
AAAAATGAAGAAGGACAAAAAGCTGAGTATGAAACTGCAGATTATGGGACACTCCAACAATCTTTTAGACCTGCCTGAGTCTAAAGAAAAGCTGAGAAGGGGCTTGGAAAAAATACAAAAAGAAGGCTGGATCAAACCTGAAGAGAAGAGCAAGATTTTAGACTCCTACGCCAAGTGAAAAAAATTAGAACTGTCGACCCTGCTTCTTAAATGCTTTAAATCTTCATATGTTATTTTACATAAGAGTGAAATGCCAAATGACGGTTGACGACAGAGTTGTTGAACGTAGACTTCTCCTGAAACGTGCCTTTCCACGAACCAAACTGTTCAGTATCGGTAAACAACTAAATATTCCCTATTTTCAACGTTTCACAACAGCTTGGGACATTGAAGAAGACGACGCTGCCCTCGAAATCGCATCTGCCATAAATGACACGCAACTCAAAGAAGTTTTTGAAACCTACAGTCCCCGTGAATGGGTTGTTTTCCGAGGAGGATACTACACCTTTGAAGACGACGTGCTGCTCCTTGAAAGTTCTTGGAAAAAAATTCAAAAAGGATTGCATCAGACAAGAAGAAAGTACGGAAAAAACTGCACCGCAGTTTTAAAAGTTTTAGTTGAAACTGGAAAAAGTAGCAACTTAAGGGAAATCAAACGTGGCTTAAAGCCAGGTGTTGACCCACTTCGCATTTTAGAAATGCTTGAACAATTGAAGGTGATAGTTACCTCATACAAAGGCGACAAATATCAGGAATGGAAAATGTTGGAGGAGACCTTACCTTTGATTCGGTCTGCGCTTGGAATGGCGCCAACTCCGCTGATAATGAAGCCTTCAGCTGTTTCTCTAAAGCTGGCTGCGAGAGGGAAGGTGAGGGAGCTAGATTATGTAGAAGCAGAACACAAAATAATTCAGAAAATGGATAGGGAACTCGACGAATATTTAAATGAGTTACTTAGGCATAGACTTGACGCAACAATTAAGTTTGGAAAGCAGTTCTCCTCAGCCTCGTTGGCAGGTTACCTTCAAGAACTCTTCGGCAAAATTCTCTACTTCGACAGCTTGCTCAGCATCATCCAGCAATATGGGCTGGCGGATGTGAAAATCGTTCATCAACGTGGCAAAACTGGAAAAAGAACGGGCTGGAACCTTTCCTTGTTCGGAGAGCCAGGCACTGGAAAAAGCTTTGCCACACGCGACATGATGTTGGGAAAGCCTGATGCTAAAGTTCCGCCGCATGGAATCCCAGGGCGAAATCGTTACGCCGGCGGAATAACCCCCGCACGTTTCATCCGTATAGGACAAGCCTATGTTAACAGAGTTTTCAACTTTATTGTTCCAGAGTTCAATGATTGGTTTAGATACAAAGGCATGGTGGAACCGTTAAAGCTGGCTATGGAAAGAGGTGAAATTAAATATGAGATGCACCGCGAAGTTATTGGTCCCTACCGTTTCAATTCCTTCTTCAGTGTCAACTACAATGTAACAACCTTTGGCAGAGGATACGAAGTCACGGTTCAAGATGCAAACTTCAACGCTATTGAAGACAGAATGCTGTGTCGACTTCATCGGTTAACGAAGCAACGTTACTTAGAGATTGCGCAAAGCCAGATGCGACTTATGTTCGGCAAGATCGACATCGAAAAAGGCGCGCAACAAATACGCGATCACCTTGCACTCGTTTATGCAATCGAAACAAGGCATCCTCTTGTGAAAGAACGGTTTCAACACAAGCCTGTCATGCTTAACCCAAAAGCGCAGAAAATGATCGAGAAGGCTAGAGAAGTCATACTGGAACATATCCCACATGAGGTTGTAAGATTCTCCGCACGCCTTGAAGACCACGCAATAAGATTTGCCTGCGCAGCCTCGCTTCTTAACTATTTCCGTTCAAATATGGACTTTATTCCAGTAAGTGAAGAGGCGCTTCGATATGCAATTCAACTCTTCGTAGAGGAAGCCTCAGTGCGCTCCCGAGAAGAATTTGACTCCCAAGAAGTTTTGAAAAAGTTGCTGTGAAATAGCATGAAAACGCGTAGCGCGCGCAGGTTCAAAAATGACTTTATACTGCGAAAACGTCGTCAAAGACGCAACTTTTAAATTGTGCATGTTAGATTTTAGGCTCCGGCGTCTTTGATATGAACCTTGCTATTGAAGCGGAAAGCGTAGTCAAGATTTTCGGCAGCATTCATGCACTGGATGGTCTAAGTTTTTATGTTAAGCCTCGTGAAATTTTCGGGCTTATCGGTCCGAATGGGGCTGGAAAAACCACTGCACTCAGGATTGTCTCAACGTTGCTAAAGCCTACTTCTGGTTCTGTAAAAGTTCTTGGTCGTGATGTCGTCAATCAGGCTTCTGAGATACGTGGGCTCATAAGCTATCTTCCTGAAGAGGCGGGAGCTTACAAAAATCTGTCAGGGTATGAGTACTTAGAGTTTATGGCTAAGTTTACCATTGAAGACAAACAACTTATTAGAGAAACTGTTGAGGCAGCAGCAAAGATCTCTGGGCTAGAAGAACGTCTTAAAGATAAGGTGAAGACATACAGCAAGGGTATGAAAAGGCGTCTCCTCGTTGCAAGAGCTCTTATGACAAAGCCTAAGCTTGCAGTGTTGGATGAACCAACGAGCGGATTGGATGTTCTTCATTCCGTTCATGTTAGAGGAATCATAAAGCAATATGTAGAAAAAGAAGGAGTTACCGTGCTTCTTTCAAGTCATAACATGCTTGAAGTGGAGCATCTATGCGACAAAGTGGCTCTCATAAATAAGGGCAAGATGGTAGCTGAAGGCTCTCCAGCAGAACTTAAGAAAGAGGCGAATGCATCAAATCTTGAAGAAGTGTTTGCGAAGGTGGTTGGTTTTGGTTAAAGATTTATTCAACATCATTGTGAAGGAAGTCAAGGAGTTAGTCAGAGACCCAACACTCATCTTAGGCATGATAATCGTCCCGTTAATACTGTTTCCACTAATGGGATTCGCAATGCAAACTTCAATGAAAACAGCAGAAGAAAGCATGAGAAACATTTCAATCGCAGTAATAGACCTTGATAAAGGCTCTGTTGCTGAAAACCTCACGAATTTCTTGATAACTCTGAATGTTAGAATTGTTGAGGTTGATGATTCAAATCTTACCGAAGCGGTTAACTACGTTCAGCAGTCAAACCTCACTGGGCTCATAGTTATACCTTCTGACTTCAGCAACAACATCACGGAGGGCTCAAAGGCAGAACTAGATGTTTACACCGTGTTTAGGGGCGGGGGCATAGCTGAGTCCACTAGTTCTTCAGCAATAAGTGCTCTGTTGGAGACGTTTGAAGAACGTCTGGTTTTTCAAAAAATTGGTGAAAAATTTCCTGAAGACCCAGAAACTGTTTTGGATCCTATAAAGACGTCTGAAAAATCAATAATTAAAGGGAAAAGCGTTGACGTTAATCCAGGTGTTCTTTTCGGGTTGATGATGTCGCAGTCCATAGGCATGCCAATAGGCATAATGATGTTGCTTATGTTTGCGATGCAGCTTGCAGCTACATCTGTTGCGTCGGAGAAGGAGGAAAAGACGTTGGAAACTTTGTTGACATTGCCTATCAACAGGTTCACAATTCTAGCTGGAAAATTGACGGGTTCCATAATTGTTGCAGTTATGGGAGCGATAGCCTACATTGTAGGCTTCAACTATTATATGAGTTCCTTTATGGGGGTTATACCCGCCGAAACTGGTGTAGATCTTGCAGCGATAGGGTTTGCGCCAACACCGATATCATACTTACTTCTCGGGATCTCACTTTTTGTGTCACTGATTTCAGCGTTGGCGTTAGCAGTTTCAATTTCCATTTTCGCTGAAGATGTGAAAGGTGCTCAAGCTTTGGTGGGGCCTCTGAGCATGTTATTGATCTTTCCAATGATTTTTATGATGTTCACTGATATCTACGCCTTGCCATTTCCTTTGATGATCGTTTTATTTGCAATACCATTCACACATCCCATGCTGGCATCTAAAGTAGCTTTCACTGGTGATTACCTAACAGCTGTCATAGGCATTGTTTACGTGTCAATATTTACCATTGCAGTGCTCTACATTGCGGCGAGGTTGTTCGGCACAGAGAAAATCTTAACGGCGAAGCTGAAGTTTAAGTGGTTGAGAAGACGTAGAAGAATGCCAGCTGAAGAACCGTAGCAAAGCTTTTCCGTAGAACACACAAAACTTGTTTTGGTGTCGCAAATTGGGAATCCAGCAGATTGAAGTTTATTCTGTTACTTTACGTTATAAGGAACCTTTCCGAATTGCTCCGGGAGCAAGCAGTGAAAGTCGCAACATAGTGGTTAGGATACTCACGGATTATGATGTGTTTGGCTGGGGTGAATCATCGCCGTCGCAAAGGGTAACGGGTGAAAACACAAAAACGGTTGTTAAAGCCTTAGATAGGATTGCGCCGAAGCTTATTGGCATGTGTCCATTGAGAATCGAACAAGACGTTGAGGCTATGGACGCTGTGGTTGAGGGAAATCCAGCTGCAAAAGCCGCCATAGACATGGCATTACACGACATCTTTGGAAAAACAACCCGTAAACCCCTTTTCATGTTGATGGGTGGCTATCGCACAGAAGTGCTAACAGACTTAACTTTGGGCATTAAATCTCCAAAAGAGATGGCTAAAGACGCTGTCAGAGCCGTCAGGAGAGGGTTCAAAGCTCTGAAGGTGAAGGTTGGAGTTAGCCCCGCCGAGGATGTTGAGTGTATTAGACTAATCCGTGAAGCGGTTGGTGGCGATATACAGGTAAGAATTGACGCAAATCAAGGATGGACGTCCAAACAAGCCGTAGAAGTTCTCAACAAGATAGAAAAGTTTAACATTCAACTTGCCGAGCAGCCAGTTCCAGCAGAAGACATCAAAGGCTTGATTCAAGTTAAGAAAAACTCGCCAATACCTGTGATGGCTGATGAAAGTGTGCATTCACCTGAAGATGCTCTGCACTTGATTCAAGCGGAAGCCGTAGACCTCATAAACATTAAGCTGATGAAGAGCGGAGGCATACTGAAAGCCAGAATAATTGCTGCTGTTGCTGAGGCTGCTGGAATTCCATGCATGATCGGATGCATGGGTGAATCTGGAATAGGCATAGCAGCAGGAGCACACCTAGCCGCAGCCGTCAAAAATATACAATACGCAGACTTGGACTCTGACATTCTGCTGAAGGATAAGCTTGTCACGAAAGGCGGAACAAAAGTCAAAAGTTCCATGCGGACTTTTCCAAAACAGTACGGGCTAGGCGTAAAAGAGCTGGACCAGAAGCTTCTGGGAGAACCGATAAGAGTTTACAAGTAACCTTCTAGCCGTTTTCAATGGATGGGGCTGCCCGGATTTGAACCGGGGTCTAGAGAGCCCAATTGGAGAGTGCTTCTTGTCTCCAAGCCTAGACCAAGCTAGCCGACAGCCCCTTCTCTACAAGGTTCTACGCTGCAAGAAATAGAGAATTCTAGAAGGTGAATTTAAAACGTTCGTATAACAAAACTAGATTCTTCGTTACCGTTTTTTGAGTGAGCACTGGAGTATTTTTGGGCAGACTAGGCACTCGTCTGGGATGACATCGTCTCTTGGAAGAGTGTTTAAGAAGCCAAAATGATGCACGCATTTTGCCGGTGAGTCGAAGACTTGTGGGTGTTCAGCGGTTTTGACGCCTACAAGCCTCATCTTTTCGTCGACCATCATGTCTATTTTTGACATGCAGTATGGGCAGGCGTAATATGTCTGTCTAGGCACTGTGGAAGAGTCGGTTAAGACTGTGGGCTTCTCAAACGATTTTCCACATCCCTTGTACGGGCATCTTAGTTTTTCCGCGTGTGAGTGTAGATGCATAAGCTGTCCCACTGGTTGACGGCTTCTAACCTGTATCGTTAATATTAATATTTAATAAACATTTTCGTTTACACGTACAACAAAAATACAGAAATCATCAGTCAGAAAATCGAAGAAATCCGTGCCCCTTATAGGATGATGACAGAGCGACGGCAACGTCTTAAGCCCTCCAAATGCTTATATCAACAGCCATCAGTAATTTCATGGAGACACTGATCGTTGAACGGTAATAAGCAATTCCGAGTCTATGATGACGATGTACCCGAGCAGGCTGAGGAAGCTTGGGATAAGCTTGCGGATTGGTACTCGGCGAGGAAGCGGGGTTCCTATGAATTCAAGATGCAGTTGCCAGCGATTTTGAATCTCTTAGGCGACCTTCGTGGGAAAAACCTGATAGACATTGGTTGCGGCCCAGGCGCCTACTCTGTGGAATTTGCGGAAAGAGGAGCAGACGTTTTCGGTGTAGATCTTTCTCAGAATATGTTGGACAAGGCTAGGGATAACGCTGAGACGGCGAATGTGGAGTTAACATTACAGAAGGCAGATGCACACTCACTACCTTACACAGATGAGTTATTTGACGTAGCCGTCTTAATCTTCATGATTTTGAACACCAAAATAATTGAAGAGGCAACAAGAGTTCTCAAGCCCAGCGGGCTACTTTTGTTCTCAGACACCCATCCTACACTTGAAGCAAAGGGACAATGGGAAAGTAAGATCAGCGGCGCACCGAGAATCATCGAAGACT
>DAOVMU010000121.1 GCA_030630585.1 Candidatus Bathyarchaeota archaeon
GATTGGAATGACAAGAGTTTGCAAATGGTACAACGTATGTCCAATGAAAAGCTTCTATGAAGAAGGGAAATTGGAACGGAAATGGATAGAGGAATATTGTATGGGCGACTACACGCGTTGCGTGCGATACAAACTGGAGGGAACGGGGATACAGCATCCAGACAACATGCTTCCAAACGGAAAAATGATGAAATCGCCTTAATATAAAACCGTTTGGGAAAGCTTTAATTCAATAATCTGATATTTCGTTACTGAGAGAAAATGGGCCGACTAGTTGAGCTGAAACTTACAATGAGCCTATCAATTTTTCTAGTAGCCTTTATTTTCGCCCTATTCTTGGCAGCAATAATGTTCATTCTCAATTTCCACCCAATCTATGCGATAATCGGCACGATGATCTTCATACTACTTCAATTCCTCATCGGACCAGCTATTGTCAGAAGCTCAACACGTCTACGCTATCTGAAACCCGGAGAAAACCCATGGCTTGAGTCCACCGTAAGGGAACTAGCAGAAAAAAGCAGAATACCCATGCCTCGGCTAGCCACAGTTCCAGACAACACGCCAAACGCCTTTGTTTTCGGCAGAACAGCCAAAAGCGCCACCTTGGCAGTTCATGAAGGACTACTAATCAAGCTAAACAAAGACGAAATCAAAGGAGTAATCGGTCACGAGTTGGGACACATAAGGCATAAAGACTACATTGTGATGACAGTGCTTTCCGCACTACCTCTACTCGCCTATTTGGTTGCACGTGGAACATGGATGGCGGCGAGATTCTCCGTTTCATCATCAAAGAGGAAGGAAGAGGGTAGTATGAGGGCTGCATTCTTCCTAATTGGAATAATCTCCTATATAGTCTATATTATTTCGCTTCTATGCGTGATGAAGCTTAGCAGGCTGCGAGAGCACTACGCCGATGCCTACTCAGCCTACATAACTAAATCGCCTAGAAACATGCAGAGTGCACTGGCAAAAATCACTTATGGGTTGTCGCTTTCGCTAAAACCACCATCTGGAGCTAGAGCCTTTTACATAGGTGATCCAGCACTGGCCAAACAGGAGATTCATCGTATAATGACTAAAAAACAGGAATATGACCTAGACAAAGATGGAGTGTTAGATGAAAGAGAGCTGGAGCTTGCTATGGAGAAAGAAGCCAAATCCACATGGTCCAAAATAAACACGTTGTTTTCAACTCATCCGCCAACTTTTAAGAGAGTATTGCTTTTACGTGAAATAGAAAGGGAAATGGAAAGCGGAAGATACACAAGCGACCGCGTCTACGCTCACGTTTAGCCCTAGCTAATACGTTTTGTGACAACTAGGAAAGGTGTGCGCCTAGGTTTCTATGTTGAATGGTAGGATGGCATGTGCGTGGACTGTAGATTCGTTGATGATTTCGTAGCCCAGTAGCAAGTAAACGCATAACCCTTCTTTGTCGATTACATCTGCTCTCAATGCCTTAACAGTTATGGTTTCGCCTTCACTCAAGTAGCCACTTTCAAAGAGTTCTTCTCTCATCGTTACTTCTCCGTCAACAGTCCAAGCTCGTGGCAAATGAATTCGTATCTGCCCTTCGCCGGTGTCTACTATTAGTATGTTCTTGAATAGAGCGACAGCGGCTCCGTCAACTTCCGTGGGTTCCGAGTGATTGAGGAACCACCAACCTCTCCGAGCTTTGACGCGAGGTCTACCTCTGCAACGCGCTTTGAAATCCATGTCGTTGAGTATTTCCACATCCGATTCTGGATCACCATTGGGCTGAAGTGCGTTAGTTAATGGCGCATACAAAAATACGCTTGCAACGGCAACTATTACTATTGTGACGGCGAGAATCTTTATTTTCGACTTCATCTTTTTTCCACCTCCTCTGTAAATTGCTAAGTGAAGCTTTGTCGGTGTCTTAATAAAGGGTGACGCATGATTCGTATGAATGATTCATTCAGTAGAGGGTAATTTAATGGATGCTTTTTGCTGTGAATCTTAACTCATAAGATAGAGCTTAAGGTTTACATCTATGACATAACACAGATAACAAACTTTTTAGTGTGCAGACGGAGAAATTCTTAGAAGTTTAACAGACTCGGGAAAAAAGAGGAGATAGAAAGAAGATAGAATTATTATGGGTTCATTCTTTTCTTCTTTTTAGCTGAAGCTTTCTCTTATAGACTATGACTGCTAGGAGTGTTGCTATCATAAAGAGTGGTAGAATAAGGAATGAGGGAAACTCTGGAATTGAATCTTTGTCAACGTAAAGAGTCCATGTATAGGGATCAAATTCGTTATGGTAGTTCTTGATTACAGCAACTCCTTCAACTAAAAGTGCTTTGTTGACATTCTTATAGTGTGTCGAACTGGACTTAACATAGACTACAAACTAGTCTGCCATATTTATCGGTTTCATAGATGTCATCTATATCCAAATAGACGGCCTTGCCGTGTACAAGTGAGATTAGAAAATCTTTGGCATCATAATATCCATATTCCCCAGATTCTGGGGCATCTATATCAGCCAATCTAACCCTCTCTCCTGAAGTCGTATCAAAAGCATCCCCATCAATAACCCAATCAACAACAGTAGTTGCATCAATCTCTCCAGCAAGAACAACTGGAACAAAACATGGCACCAAGAGAATCAGAATCAAGAAAGGAAAGACTTTTCTCTTCTAGCTCAGAAACTTAAAGAAATTGAGGAAATTAATCTAAAGTCTGGTATTTCTAATCCCATCTCATATTCTCCAACTCTTTTATTATTGAAAATACAATGAATTAATTTAAACGAATCGTCCATGCTAAATGGTTATTCCGAAGGCTTCTGCGAACTTTTCCATCTTAATAAACTCTATGAGAAAAGCTCTTCCCTTGCCAGTCAGCTTGTAGATCACAGCATCATCTTGTTTTTGTTCTTCCACAAGTCCCAACTCAATAAGTTGACCCAAATGCTTCATTAAACGATCATGCGAAAGGTTTGCTCCATAAAGGATGCGGGTAGGCCTTGATTTTCCACCATGCTTCATAATAGAAGCTAGAATGTCAACGTAAATACGGGCTTTTGAACGATATTCTTTATGCTCTCTAGGCATGTACCCTGCTCACCCTAGCCAACATAGCCAACAAGCACAGAAAACCAGCCAGTTGAGTCACTTGCCCGAAGAACAGAAACACAGGTTCCATTATCATGAACAAGAAAAGCAGATGACTTAAGAACATAAAGCCAAAACCCAAGAAAACCAATGCTGACCCACTGCGCCTTTTAAGAATCCAATTATTGAAAGAGTGTACAGTTATGAATCCAAGCATAACTATAGCAATCAACTCAAGTGACGGGTTAAAAAACAACCCATAAATCGGGAAAAGACCAGCAGAAACCATGCCCAGCTCTAAACTACGTTCACCCAAAGCTTTAGCTTGCAAGATGTAAGTGGCTGTAAAAAGGCTATACGCTATAAGCTGGGTCAAAGTGTAAATTAACCCCGCCAAGTTGATGAGATTTCTCAAATGAGGCGCAGGTTCTAAAGCCCTTAGTAATATGACGAAGTATGTTGCACTAAAAACACGCAGAAAAGTGCCGATCCCAAGAATTATGAAGCCCAAATAGAGAAAAAAAAGTCCCTTAATTGAGAATTCTTTGTAACCTTTCAACGCGTAATATCCAACGAGCAAGCTTATGAAAGAGCTTACGAACTCCATCAAAAACGTTAGCAACCGCAAATCCAAGTTAACTCACCCCTTACAAAACAACGTCAACTACTTTATTTTACGTTGTGTGTGAATCATCCACTTAAATTTTCTCAAAAGCCTTCTTTTTTTACACAAAGCAAATTTATTACTTTCACACAACAGTGAAAGGTGAGGTCATAAGGGTTGATAGTTAGACTTCTCCGCTACACTGCAGATCCGGAACTTCTTTGCGGAACCGCAGCCTTAACATCAACAAAAAGTGGAAGCCCCTCCGAAATTTTGAAGGATATGAATCTGGACACGGCTAATCGAATAATTAGGCGAGTCACTGGTTACGGTCATGTTTCAGTGATTGAACATGCATCCTTCACGTTCAGTATAGAAGGTGTGTCCAGAGCCATGACTCATCAACTTGTTAGGCATCGTATTGCATCTTACACGCAGCAAAGTCAACGTTACGTCACTTACGACATGTTTGAGCAGTGTGTGACGCCGCCAAGCATAGCAGACAGAATAGAAGCAAAGAAAATATTTGAGGAAACATTAGAGAAATCCTTCAAAACCTACAAGAACCTTTTGGAGTTAGGGGTTCCCAAAGAGGATGCAAGGTTTATTCTTCCAAACGCTACCAAAACAAACATAATCGTTACAATGAACGCTCGCGAATTGCGGCACTTCTTCAATTTACGTTGTTGCGTTCGTGCCCAGTGGGAAATAAGAGAAGCTGCAACAGAAATGCTCAGGCATGTCAAGGAGGTTGCACCCGCTTTATTTGAAAACGCTGGTCCTTCATGTGTGAAACTAGGCTACTGCCCCGAAGGAAAGATGAAGCCACATGAATGCAAGATTCAAGAGATAAAGACTCGATTCCAAAGCCTTTAGACTTCACTTTGTTTTGCCAGATCAATGCGATGTAAATGGTTAAGTATAAAGCCTTGGCTATTGCAACGAAATATTGGAGACCGGGAGAAGATTACTTAGAAGAGATAATCAAAGGTGTTAGGGGAAAAGTATCTGATGGCGATTTTGTGGTTGTGTCAGAGAAGGCGATTTCGACAGCTA